>NZ_JBQSVO010000015.1:0-43203 GCF_052376275.1 Pseudoalteromonas sp. AOP7-A1-14
AAACCTCAGCTAAAACTAGCTGAGGTTATAAGAAGTGGTACCAGCGGCCGGACTCGAACCGGCACGCCTTTCGGCAGGGGATTTTGAATCCCCCATGTATACCAATTTCATCACGCTGGCATCATTTTTCTTTAACCTTCTAACACGAGAAGATAAAGAAAAACCACTTTAGAGCAAACGCTTATTTATGCTTTTGTCTCTATGAAAAGTATTATACAAACAATGAGGTCACCAGCAAGCGTTTTTTACTAAATCACTCTCAACCGCTTAACAATTAAGCAACGATTAACATTCTCTGATATGGCGTCACTTACCAGAGCTAGCATTTGTTACCTTATTTGCTAAACTAGCACGCATATTAACTTTGTGAGTTTGTTTATGTCTGATGAATTTCCACGGGCTGGTTTTTGGCGCCGTTTTGCATCTTTAGTTTACGATTTTTTAGTGGTTATTGCCTTTGCAATGTTAACTACGGTGCTTTTTTTGGTGGCTATACAAGGTTTTATTTCTGCCGATTTAATGAGTTTAAATGGCGCTGAAGATGTCTCTGCACTAATTCAAAACTCACCAATATTGTACGGTGTTCGCAGCGCTCTACTAGTGGTTGTTAGCGTGTTGTTTTTTGCTTATTTTTGGACTAAAAGTGGCCAAACTATTGGTATGAGAGCATGGCGCTTAAAAGTACAAACCCTTGAAGGTAATTTAATAAGCTGGCCACAAGCGGTTATTCGCTCGCTTGGCTCTTTACTTGGTTTAGGTAACTTACTTGTATTAGTAGATTTAAAGAATAAACAGGCACTACAAGATTACATTGCTAAAACGGAAGTCGTTGCCTTAAGCAAAGAAGAAAACAAACGCATTTATCAATCACTTAATTAATTAAGCACTTTTAACAACAAGTAGCGTAAATTGCGCGCGGATTAAATCATCACCGGGTTAATCAACGAATCCCGACAATTACCTCGCGCTAATACTTAAATACGCTTGTTCAGTAAGTACGTCGCAAAGCCAATAAAAATCAGACTTGGTAATACAGCACCAATAATGGCCGGTATTTGATACACCATAACCACAGGGCCAAATATTTCATTGGTTAAATGAAAAGCAATTCCTGTCACGACCCCCATCACAATACGTGCGCCCATAGTCACGGTTCTAAGTGGCCCAAATATAAACGACAGAGCCACTAATAACATTACCGCAATTGACACAGGCTGCATTATTTTTCGCCATAATGCGAGTTCATAGGTACTGGTATTTTGTTCATTTTGCTTTAAATAACCAAGGTATGACCAAAGTCCAGTGAACGACAGTGACTCTGGCTTAACCGACACTACACCGAGCTTTTCGGCGGTTAATTGTGATGGGTAAAATAATTCTTTTTGTTGCTCAGTGGTAATTTCTTGCTCGTTAATAATCACCTTATTAACGTCGCGTAGTTGCCAGCCCCTATCTTGATGAATCGCTTCATTGGCTTTAGTAATTTGTGTGAGTTGCAATGATTTATCAAAATGATATAAATGTACACCATGTAGGTTACCACTTTGATCTACATCTTCTATATTTATGAAGTTATTGCCATCTTTAGCCCATACGCCTTGTTGAGCATTAAATACATCACTACCGTGTATCGCGTGATTACGCATCTCCTTGGCTTTGAGTTGCGCCTCTGGTGCTCCCCACTCGCCAAGCGCCATCATACAAATAGCCATAAATATTGCGGTTTTCATTACTGAAATAATAATTTGCAAGCGTGACATACCCGCCGCCTGCATCACTACCAGTTCACTATTAGAAGCCAATGCGCCGAGCCCTGTTAAGCCACCAATTAATGCGGCCATCGGGAAAAACACCACTAAATCGCCCGGCATACTGTATACGGTGTACAGCAAAGCAGTGGTAATATCATAACTCCCTCGGCCGACAGAGTTTAACTGCTCTATAAATTTAATAAGGGTACTTATGCCAACCAATACCATTAATGCAAAACCCGTGGTTTGAATTATGCTGCGGCCTAAATACCAATCAAGCGTTTTCATCATGCGCTTAACTCCCGCTTTGTGATCACCGCTTTTAGCCAAACGCCTAAAGGTCGGCCTTTAATAATCAATAAACCACCAATAAATAATGCACTTAAATGAATCCACCATAACCCTATGGAAGGCGGGATTTTTCCGCCTTCAACCGCAAATTTAGCTGTATTTAATAAAATAAAGTACCCTAAATACAAGCTAATCGCAGGCACTAGTTTAGCAAACTTACCTTGACGTGGATTAACCACACTTAGTGGCACGGCTAATAATGTCAGTAATGGAATAGATAACGGAATAGCAATGCGCCACTGCCACTGGGCAATTGCTTCTGGGGTTTTCATCGAGAATAAATCAGCTGTTGGCACAGCTTCAAGCTTTCGCCGTTGGTGCTCTATTTCTTTGTCTTGAATTTGCACACTGTAGCCGTCGAACTCAGTTAAGTTAAGTTTGGGCGTTAAGCCGTCAGTTTCATACCGCTTGCCATCACTTAAAATAAGTTGTTGCTCGCCACTTTCTTGTTCAACCATCACACCGCGCTCTGCATAAACTAAACGCGCAAGGTTATCTTTTTCGCTATCAGGAAGTTGTGCTACAAATACTTTATGTAATTCTTTTCCGCCATTTTCAATATTATGAATAAACACCACGGCTTTTTCGTTACCTGTTTGCTGAAACCGCCCCGCTCTAAGTGCAGATAGCCCAGCATCAGCTTTAGCTTTTTCTTTTAGCTGGTACTCTTGCTCGCTAGCCCAAGGTGCAACATATAGGGTCAATACACCGGCAAAAATAGCCAAGACAACACTGGATATTAACGTCACACGTACAACATACCATTCGCTCACCCCACACGCTTTAAGAACCGTCATTTCACTGTCAGCATAAATGCGGCTGTAGGCAAGGATGATCCCTAAAAATATACTCAAAGGTAAAATTAAAGAAGCTAACTGCGGCAGTTTTAGTGCGATCATCGACAACACTAACTGGGCAGGAACACCGCCATCGGAGGCGTCACTTAAAATAACAACAAACTTCTGTGACACAAAAATAGTCATCAAAGTAATAAATACGGCGACCTGCGATTTTAATACTTCAGTGGTCAAATAACGGAAAATTAGCAATGCTCGCCCCTGTTAAACATAGTGTTTTACTGCAATTGTAGGAAATTTTAAGTAAACTTAACGTTTTAGTCGTTTTATTATATGTCATCGACATTAAATATCATACCTAGCAGCAGGATATAATGTTGCTTTAGTGGTATTGATGGCTACAAAAGTATAAAGTTCAAAAAGACATAATAAGCCTGTCTTTATAGGCTAATATTAGAGTTAATAAACTAAAATGTAAGAAAGGCTTCGAAAGTCGAATTTCTTACCCCTATTAAATAGGTTATATGACTCAAAATCAGGAGTGACAATGGAATTTAGCGTAAAAAGTGGTAGTCCCGAAAAGCAACGTAGCGCATGTATTGTAGTTGGCGTTTATGAGCCACGTCGTTTATCCCCCATTGGTGAACAACTAGATAAGATTAGCGATGGTTATATCTCAAATTTATTACGCCGTGGCGACCTAGAAGGTAAACCAGGGCAGGTATTACTATTGCATCATGTACCTAACGTACTGAGCGAACGCGTACTATTAGTTGGTTGTGGTAAAGAGCGTGAACTAGACGACAAGCAATATAAGCAAATTATCTCAAAAACCATTGATACCCTTAATGAAACAGGGTCAATGGAAGCGGTATGCTTTTTAACCGAGCAACATGTTAAAAGCCGCGACACCTACTGGAAAGTACGCCAAGCTGTTGAAACAACACAAGACTGCTTATACACCTTTAATCAATTAAAAAGTAAAAAGAGCGATCCGCGTCGTCCGCTTCGTAAAATTGTGTTTAATGTACCTACACGCCGTGAACTTACCATTGGTGAAAGTGCTGTTGAGCATGGTCTTGCAATTGCTGCCGGTAGCAAATTATGCAAAGACGTGGCGAACATGCCACCAAATATCTGTAATCCAGTTTTTCTAGGTGAACAAGCACAAGAACTTGCCACTCAATTTGCCAACGTAACAGTTGACCTAATTGGTGAAGAAAAAATGGCTGAGTTAGGTATGAATTCATACTTAGCTGTGGGCCGTGGTAGCGATAACGAATCAGTTATGTCAGTTATTAATTACCAAGGTGCTACGAAAGATCAAGCCCCTATAGTGCTGGTTGGTAAAGGCTTAACCTTCGACTCTGGTGGGATTTCTTTAAAACCTGGCGAAGCCATGGACGAAATGAAATACGACATGGGCGGTGCGGCTGGCGTTATTGGTGCAATGCGTGCGCTAGTGCAAATGCAATTACCTATCAACGTTATTGGTGTTTTAGCAGGCTGTGAAAATATGCCAAGTTCAAATGCATATCGTCCGGGTGATATTTTAACCACCATGTCAGGACAAACCGTTGAAGTGCTCAATACCGACGCCGAAGGCCGTTTAGTATTATGTGATGCGCTAACCTATGTTGAGCGTTTTGAGCCTGAAACTGTGGTTGATGTTGCTACCTTAACCGGTGCTTGTATTGTTGCTTTAGGTGCTCATGCAACTGGCCTGTTGTCAAACCATAATCCACTTGCCCACGACTTATTAAAAGCGTCTGAGCAAAGTGGTGATCGCGCTTGGCAATTACCACTTTGGGATGATTATCAGGATCAACTTGAAAGCCCATTTGCAGACTTCACCAATTTAGGAGGTCGTTCTGCAGGGACGATTACCGCTGCGTGTTTCTTGTCTAAGTTCACTAAAAAATACAACTGGGCGCATTTAGATATTGCAGGCACAGCATGGCGCAGTGGTAAAAATAAAGGCGCAACTGGCCGGCCGGTTCCAATGTTAACCCAGTACCTACTTAATCGGGCTGGAATAAGCGAAACAAGCCAAGACTAACGGCTAAGAACCTGAATAAAGGCGCCTCTTGGCGCCTCTTGGCGCCTTTATTATTAGCGCTTTAATGAGCGTATTAATTGAAGCACACCCCGTTCTGTGGCAAAATCGCTGCTCTAATTTATGAGTACTAATTAGTTTCATATTCAATGCAATGGGAAGCCCCAATACAATGAGCATCAACGCCCAATTTTTTGTTCTTAAGCAACAAGATAAGTCGCTAGCAAAAGCTGATGACCACGTTCGCTTAGCTACACAAATTGCAAGTGAACAGTATCGCCAGGGTCAGCGTGTTTTTATTTTTGTTGATAACACCGATATTGCTCATGCTATTGATGAAACGATTTGGTCATTCAACCCCGACAGTTTTGTGCCTCACAACCTACAAGGTGAAGGCCCAAAAGGTGGTGCGCCCGTTGAAATAGGCACCACCCCACCGGTTGGCAATCGTAAAGTTTTAATAAATTTGGCCGCACACCTTCCGGATTTTATTCGTCGGTTTAACCAAGTTTTTGATTTTGTGCCCGTTGAAGCCACAGCTAAGCAAGCCGCCCGTGAGCGTTTTAAAAAGCTGCGCCAACTAGGTGCCAATATCACCACCAAAGATATTAATAGCTAAAATACCCAAAGGGAAATAGCTCACTAATTCATTTAAGTATTTATTTAAGGTTCTGTGTAATGGATAAAACCTACAATCCGCAAGATATCGAACAATCGCTTTATCAAGACTGGGAAGAAAAAGGCTACTTTAAACCTTCAGGCAAAGGCGACGCATATTCAATTATGATTCCACCGCCAAATGTCACCGGTAGCTTACACATGGGCCACGCCTTCCAAGATACCATTATGGATACCTTAACGCGTTTTAAACGTATGCAAGGCAACAACACATTATGGCAAGTAGGTACTGATCATGCGGGTATTGCTACGCAAATGTTGGTTGAGCGCAAACTGGCTGCCGAAGAAGGTAAAACACGCCATGACTTGGGCCGTGATGCCTTCATCGATAAGATTTGGGACTGGAAAAACCACTCTGGCGGAACTATTACTAAACAACTTCGTCGCCTTGGTGCGTCGGTTGATTGGGAGCGTGAACGCTTTACCATGGACGATGGTTTATCTGACGCCGTTAAAGAAGTATTTGTTCGCCTTCACAAAGAAAACTTAATCTACCGTGGCAAACGCCTCGTAAACTGGGATCCAAAACTACACACTGCAATTTCAGACCTTGAAGTTGAAAACAAAGACAGACAAGGCCATATGTGGCACTTACGTTACCCGTTAGCTGATGGTGTTAAAACGCAAGATGGTAAAGACTATATTGTTGTAGCCACCACCCGCCCAGAAACTATGCTAGGTGATTCAGGTGTTGCAGTAAATCCAGATGATGAACGCTATGAAGACTTAATTGGTAAAGATATTTTACTGCCGATTGTTAATCGCCGTATTAAAATTGTCGCTGATGAACATGCCGATAAAGACAAAGGCACAGGTTGCGTAAAAATCACACCTGCACATGATTTTAACGATAACGAAGTAGGTAAACGTCATCAAATGCCGATGATCAACATCTTTAATAAAGATGCGGCCATATTAAGTCAAGGTGAAACCTTCACCTTTGATGGTAAAGAGCTTAAATTTGATGCGCCAATACCTGAGCGCCTGCATAACCTTGACCGTTTTGCTGCGCGTAAAGCGATTGTGGCTGAATTTGAAGAGCTTGACCTACTTGAAAAAATTGAAGATCACGGCCTAACCGTTCCTTACGGCGATCGTTCTGGCGTAGTCATTGAACCACTACTAACTGATCAATGGTATGTACGTGTTGCACCGCTGGCCGAGCCTGCAAAAGACGCTGTTAAAAATGGCGATATTCAATTTGTGCCACAGCAATACGAAAACATGTACTTTTCATGGATGAACGACGTACAAGATTGGTGTATTTCGCGTCAGCTTTGGTGGGGGCATCGTATTCCAGCTTGGTATGACAACGAAGGCAATGTATTTGTTGGCCGTGATGAGGCCGAAGTACGCCGTGAAAATAATATCGCCGACGATGTTGCACTTAGCCAAGACGAAGACGTACTTGACACTTGGTTCTCATCTGCACTTTGGACCTTCTCAACCCAAGGTTGGCCAGCCAATACTGAAGACTTAAAAACCTTCCATCCATCTGACGTGTTGGTAACAGGTTTTGATATTATATTCTTCTGGGTGGCGCGTATGATCATGATGACCATGCACTTCATTAAAGATGATGACGGCAAGCCACAAGTACCGTTTAAAACCGTCTATGTAACGGGGCTTATTCGCGATGAAAATGGCGATAAAATGTCTAAATCAAAAGGTAATGTACTCGACCCTATCGATATGATTGACGGTATCGGCCTTGAAAGCTTAGTAACCAAGCGTACCAGTAACTTAATGCAAGCAAAGGTCGCTAAAAAAATTGAAAAAGACACCCGTAAAACGTTTGATAATGGCATTGAAGCCCACGGTACTGATGCATTACGTTTTACTTTAGCAGCAATGGCGTCAACCGGTCGTGACATCAACTGGGATATGAATCGCCTTGAAGGTTACCGTAACTTCTGTAATAAGTTATGGAACGCCAGCCGTTACGTACTTATGAATACTGAAGAACAAGACTGCGGCTTTAACGAAGCCGAAAAACAGTACTCACTTGCTGATCGTTGGGTTTTAGGGCAATTTGAGTCAACAGTTAAAACCTACACTGAGCACTTAGATAACTACCGTTTTGATTTAGCAGCTAACACGCTTTATGAATTTACTTGGAACCAGTTCTGCGATTGGTACTTAGAGCTAACTAAGCCTATTTTATTCAAAGGCAATGAAGCACAGCAACGTGGTACACGTCATACGCTAATAACTGTACTTGAGAGCTTACTGCGTTTGATGCACCCAATGATGCCATACATCACTGAAACGATTTGGCAGCGCGTTGCGCCACTTGCAGGCATTGAAACTGCAAATACCAGTATCATGGTACAAGCATTCCCTGTTTATAATGCAGCAAGCGTTGACGCAAAAGCGATGGACGATTTAGAGTGGGTTAAACAGTTTATTATCGCGATTCGTAATATTCGTGGTGAAATGGATATCAGCCCAAGCAAACCTTTATCAGTCTTGTTAGCTAACGCATCAAGCGATGACGTGCGTCGTATTAAAGAAAACGAAGCATTCTTAGCCTCACTTGCTAAAATTGAAGAATTTACTTTGCTTGATAATAAAGACGACGCTCCTGCTTGTGCAACGTCATACGTTGGCAACCTTGAGATCATGATCCCAATGGCAGGCCTTATTGATGTTGAAGCTGAGCTTGCTCGTATAGCTAAACAACTTGAAAAGGCAGAGAAAGGCCTGGCACAAGTACAAAACAAACTTGCTAACGAAAAGTTTGTTAACAATGCACCTGAAGCCGTACTCGCTAAAGAGAATGATAAACTTGCTGAGTTTAGCGATGCCAAAGCTAAACTATTAGAGCAAAAAGTTAAAATAGAAAGCTTATAATTAAGCTGTTACGGATGGCTTACGCCATTCGTAAACAGTTAATTTATAAGTATAAAAAAAAGCCGCTTACTTCATTTTGCTGTAAGCGGCTTTTTTGTGTCTAGGCTCTAGGCTCTAGGCTCTAGGCTCTAGGCTCTAGGCAGAATTAGAATGTGTAGTTGTACTGAGCACCTAATAATACTGCATGACCTTTTGATTCAAAAGACCATTGCTGTGGTAGCGTTTCACTTTCTACTTTTTCAGTAAAGTTTTGTGTTTTACCACGTAATACGCTCACACCTAAATCAACGTTTGAGTTTTGATCAATCGCATAGTTACCACCAAACGAGAACCAAAAACGGTCTGTATCAGGGATAGAAATTGATAAATGCTGTTGTGATACTGGTGATTCATCAAACGCAAAACCAGCACGAAGCATTAAATTTTCACTGTACTGGTAATCAGTACCGATTGAGTAACGCATTGCATCAGAGAAATCTTCTGTTTTTTCAAACGCACTGAACTTGCCACCTGTAGGTGCAGTAACTTGTGCTTCTAATGAGTCAAAGCTGCTCCAACCTGTCCATAATACGCTGTAGTGAACGCCTAGCTTTTCATCTAACTGGTGAGAACCTGAGAACTCAGCAATTGCTGGTAGTGTAATTTCAACTGAGCCAGGTAATTCAACTTGACCGTTTAACCCACCAGGAATAAATGAAGGTAGTTCATTCGAGTACTCACCTTCAAAAGTAATATCTGTTTCTGTACGGTAATTAAAACCAAAGCGGCTATTTTCATCTAATTGGTACATTAAACCAACGTTTAAGCCGTAACCCATGTCATCACCTTCAAGGTGAACAGCATCAGCACTTGCAGGAATAGATGCAATAGCAGGGTTTACAGGAGGTACTACGCCAAACTTACGAATAATCTTCGCTTCTGCATAAATTGCATTTAAACCAATACCAAAACTGAACTGCTCAGATACTTTATAAGCAACACTTGCGTTCATGTTTACAGTAACAATTTCAGTTTCACCAGCAATTTGGCCAGCTGCGTAATCATCGTTAAACTCAGTGGCAAGGCCAAAGTTAGAAAATGCACCAAAACCAAATGATACTTTTTCATTCACTGGCATAGTGAAGTAACCTGCAGGAATAAAGGCACTTGGCGCAATGCTATCATCATCAAGTACACTTTCATCTAAACCATAAGCCGCACTTTCGCCTTCAAGACTCACATCTGGAATTACAGCAATACCCGCTACAGAAATTTGCTTGTCTTTGAATAACGACATAAGCGCAGGATTACGTGCAATAACTGACGCATCATCAGCTACAGCTGCTTCACCAGCATAAGCACGGCCTAAACCTGATGCACTATGCTCTGCAAGTTGGAAAGCGGCAGCAAAGCTATCAGCCGACATAACAGCAAGTGATGCTGCAATAAGTGTTTTAGTGAGTTTCATCTGTTGTTTCCTTATCCAAATTTAATTTGGTTGTGTGTTATTTTGATAATTAAAAACTTTCGTACAGTACCTTAAAACAAATCAAAAAACTGTAAACTTTAGTTAAAAAACCGTAAAAAACCCATTTTTTAACAGCTAGGTAACAGTTTTTTAAAACTCATCCGACAAGCAAAAGCAAAAATCAAATTGCAATTAATTATCATTTAGATTGACAGTGATGGTTACTCATTTTAAACTCACGCTATCGCAGCTTTTCAAGAGTTATTATGATTATTATTGGATTTATTTTAGCTGCACTCATTTTTTGTGGTGCCAGTGTGTTTTGTTTTTGTAAAGCAAACTACTGCGCCTGTACGCAAGCAGGTCAATGCGACAACCCTGTAAATCATTACTGGTTAGGTGCGATACTAAGCGCATTAATTGCATTACTATTATGCTCTGCTGCGCTTCATTCAGAAAAAGGGAGTATATTATGGTTGGTGTTAATGGCAAGCTGCTTTAGTGGTGCATTATTATCAGCTAGGCAATCTGCTAAACGTCGCTGTGATAAGTCATCCACTAAATCAGCAAGTGCTCTTTCAACAAACGAGCCAAATTAATTTGGTGATCAAGGGATTTAATGCTGGCAATGATTTTAAGTTCATTGTTACCTTCACTTAAATCCACATCCTTTGCAGTAATATAATGGTTGTATTTCACGTTATAAAAAATATCTAGCGGTAGCTTAGGCTGGCATAAGTCGTGTAATAATGCGCCCATAGCCAGCTCGTGCACTGTTTGTGCTTTATAGCCCAGGTATTTAGCAAACACAGTAATTAGATCATATCTCTTATGGTTACGAAACACCGATGCAACTATATCCCTCGCAATATCATCGAGTAACGACACATTAATCTTTAAGCCCAAGGTTAAATCGCTATAAAGTGACTGTAACTTACGTGTGTGCTGATCAAAGTTAACACTGGCTTTTGCAAATTCTTGCTCAACATTGCTCTCTTTTTTAGTTTTCTTTTTTGCGATGCTTTAGGGGTTGGTTTTAGAGCAGCTACTTTTGATGGGTTGTGGGTTGATACTTTCTAGGTACCGCAATATCTCTTTGAGTAAAATCAATTAACAGCACCTCTGCCCCTTCAGATATTAATCACTGAATAATAAATTTATCACGCACTAAACCGCGAGTTTTAATCTTTATCTTGGCTGAAGTTCAGAAATGGGTAAAGTAATAAGCATAAATTGTTTTACGGTTTTTTGAAATGATGACTTTTATTATCAACGATCAACCCAAATACGACCTCGTTACTACTTAAAATCAAATTGGCTATTTATAAAATAGCGCGAGTTAGCGAGTTTTGAAGATTGAAATCACTCAAAATATGTCAATATTTGCGCAGTCTAACTCGCTAACTCTACCTTCAAGCCATTGGTCACTTATTCTTGAAAGTAAGTGCCCCAGCCGTCATATTCAACATCACATTGCTTTGCTAAAGCCTCAAGCTTATCAACGTCTTCCATTATAACTTCAACATTGAGCTCAGCTTCAACTACAATATCAAAGCTCCATACTTTCTCACCGTCTTCTAATTCAAGCTCAGCGGGCTCTTCAACATCATAACCTAATTTAAAAGCAGCTAATGCTGCTTGCTCTAGTTTAGCAAAGTCTTCACATACAAAGTGATGCTCAACCTCATAAAGTATTTCAGGATCTGAGCCATCTTCAAGCAATGAGGTGACAATGTCTTCACTAATTTCGCGCCAATTTTCCATTATTTGTTTCTCACTTGAGCATCTAATTCTGTTATTTTAGCAGCCATTATCTGATGAACGCGAGTCGCATGTTCGCGAGCACTCTGTTGTTTATCTAAATTTATTGGCGCTAACATTTCAAGGTAAATTGTACCATTGTCCCAGCGATTTAGCTTTATGGTTTTATGTGTCGTGCTCATACAAACAGGCACAATAGGCACACTGGCATTTAAAGCTGTACGAAAAGCCCCTGTTTTAAAAGGTAATAATCCTCGACCATAGCTGCGAGTACCTTCAGGAAACATCCATACCGACAAACCTTTTTGCTTAATTTTATTCGCTGATTTTGAAATTGTTCCCGCCGCTTTGGAGCTATTTTTACGGTCAATCAAAATATTTCCCGACAACCAATATAGCTGACCAAAAAATGGGATCCATTTTAGACTTTTTTTACCTAAGCTAACGCAGTTTTTAGGCACCATGGCAGGTAGTGTAAAAATATCATAGTTGTTTTGGTGGTTGGCCACATAAACAGCGGGCCCATTATTTTCAGATCCTTGTGCATAACTTAGTTCAAGTTTAACCCCTAATAAGCGTGCCATTTGTCCAAACCAACCTGAAACAATATGCACATTATTACTATGAAAAGGCTTGGCCAAGCATAGTATAAGTCCCACTATACAACTTAAAATAATAAATAATGCCATGATTATAATACGAAAAAAAGCTAACAACAAAATTCTCCTCAACAAACACAGTGCGTATTATAGCGTTATTTAAAGCGCATCACGAGAGTTAAGCGCACACTTGTACGCTTAAAATATCATTTCCAATATATTTCAGATAATTAGCAGTTTTATTTTTAATTGATATAAATAAAAAAGACCTGCAAATGCAGGTCTGTTTCGTTGTCAGTCATCGTTATTGCGAAGCAAATTTATTCAATATCGCTTTGCTCAATTTCATCATCAACAAGTGTAAACTCAACCTCAGCTTCATCGACTCGTTGTAAACCACGGGGTAGTTTATTACCCCGGCGACCACGTTCACCATGATAGTGTTCTAAATCACTTGGTTTTAAGGTTAGTTTGCGCTTACCTGCATGCAAAGTAACGCTGCTACCTTGTGGCACTACAGCAAGCACTTTGACAAACTCTTCACGAGCCAACACTTTAGCGCCAGGAATAGAGATAATCTTATTGCCTTTACCTTTACTCAATTTAGGTAAATCACGTAGTGGAAACAGTAACATGCGCCCTTCGTTAGAAATCGCCATGCAATAATCGCTTGCCACATCACTTACTCTAATAGGTGTTAATAACTCGCCGCCTTTAGGGACACTTACCAGTGTTTTACCATTTTTATTTTTACTGACTAAATCTTTAAAGTCAGTAATAAAGCCATAACCGGCATCAGAGGCCATTAACAATACTTGATTATCTTCGGCCATCACCACATGCTCAAAGTTAGCACCAGAGGTTAAATTAAAGCGCCCAGTCATGGGCTCACCTTGGCTTCGAGCCGATGGTAAACTATGCGCATCAGTGGCAAAAGCGCGCCCTGCTGAGTCTAAGAACACAGCAGGCTGATTACTTTTTCCTCGAGCTGAGGCTTTAAATTCATCACCCGATTTATAGCTTAAGCTTTGTGCGTCAAGATCATGACCTTTACCTACACGTGCCCAGCCTTTCTCAGAAAGCACCACAGTTACAGACTCTGATGGAATTAAATCCTTTTCACTCAGAGCTTTGGCTTCTATACGTTCAACCACAGGAGAGCGACGGTCATCACCATAAAGTTCAGCGGCTTCTTGAATTTCTTTTTTCAGTAATGTCGACATACGACGGTCTGAACCCAACGTTTTTTCTAACTTATCACGCTCTTTAGCCAGTTCATCTTGCTCACCACGAATTTTAAACTCTTCTAACTTCGCTAAATGACGAAGTTTTAACTCTAATATCGCCTCAGCTTGTAGATCAGATATAGCAAAGCGTTCTATTAGCACTGGCTTTGGCTTATCTTCAGTACGAATGATCTCTATCACTTCGTCAATATTTAAAAAGGCGGCTAATAAACCTTCTAAAATATGTAACCGCGCTAAGACTTTATCTAAACGGTATTGCAGCCGACGGCGTACGGTTTCACGACGAAAAGTGAGCCATTCAACTAAAATGCTACGTAAGTCTTTTACTTGCGGGCGACCATCTAGCCCTAACATGTTTAAATTAACACGGTAGTTTTTTTCAAGATCTGTCGTGGCAAATAAGTGCGCCATAAGTGGCTCAGCTTTAATACGGTTTGAACGCGGTATAATCACTATTCGAGTTGGGTTTTCGTGATCTGACTCATCACGTAAATCAGCCACCATTGGTAATTTTTTAGCATTCATTTGCGCGGCAATTTGTTCTAGTACTTTGCTGCCTGAACATTGATGTGGCAGCGCAGTAATAACAATATCACCTTGTTCTTCGGTATAAATCGCACGCATTTTTATCGAACCACGACCGGTTTGATAAATCTTACGAATATCCGCTTTTGGAGTAATTATTTCTGCTTCAGTGGGGTAATCAGGTGCATGTACCAGCTCTAATAGCTCGTCTATTTCTGTTTTTGGCTTATCTAGTAATAAGCAACAAGCACTGGCTACTTCACGCACATTATGTGGTGGAATATCGGTTGCCATACCTACCGCTATACCTGTCACACCATTGAGTAAAATATGGGGTAACCGCGAAGGTAAAACTAGCGGTTCATTCATCGTGCCGTCAAAGTTTGGCGTCCAATCAACGGTGCCCTGACCAAGCTCTTTAAGTAATACTTCAGAAAACTTAGATAAACGCGCTTCAGTGTAACGCATTGCAGCAAATGATTTAGGATCGTCTGCAGCTCCCCAGTTACCTTGCCCATCAACTAATGGATAACGGTAAGAGAATGGTTGCGCCATTAATACCATGGCTTCATAACAAGCGCTGTCACCATGTGGATGGTACTTACCTAGTACATCACCCACGGTACGGGCTGATTTTTTATACTTAGCCGCTGCCGATAAACCCAGCTCGCTCATTGCATAAATAATACGACGCTGAACGGGCTTAAGCCCATCACCAACATGGGGTAATGCACGGTCCATGATCACATACATGGAATAGTTCAAATAGGCGTCTTCGGTAAAACGCCCCATTGTTTGTTGCTCAATTCCTTGCATTAGCAAGGTATCTGTATCACTCATTTAAAGCCTACCTAATTTTTTTATAGCTAACACGGTAGATCACATTGGCATAATCATCAGAGACTAATAAACTGCCATCAGCCATCTCAGCAAAAGCGACTGGCCGACCAAATGTTTCTTCATTTTGCATAAAGCCCGTTATAAACGGTGTGTATTTTACCACACGTCCTTGCTCAATTGTGGCTACAGCCACTTTATATCCTGCTTTTTTAGTGCGGTTCCACGACCCATGTTCAGCCACAAAAAGTTGCCCAGAGTAACTGCTTGGGAACTGTTTACCACGATAAAAATGGATACCCAATGGCGCTACATGCGCGCCAAGCGCTAACGCCGGAGAACTGTAATCAGCTATTTTTTTGCCTTTACCAAACTCAGGGTCAATAATTGCGCCAGCATGTACATACGGAAAACCAAAATGCTCGCCTTCCTGGCTTAAACGGTTTAGCTCATCCGGCGGCATGTCATCACCCATCATGTCGCGACCATTATCGCTAAACCATAGCGTTTGCGTACTTGGGTGATAGTCAAAGCCAACAGAGTTTCGAATACCTTTTGCTAACGTCTTTAACTGCTTGGTATTGGTATCAAGCGCAAAAATACGACCAAAACGTTCATCTTCAGCGCAAATATTACAAGGCACGCCAACAGGAATAATTAACTCGCCAGTTGGCGAAAAACGAATAAATTTCCACCCATGGTGGCGCTCAATTGGTAAGGCATCATAAACCACTTCAAATTTTGGCGCTTTTAAATGTTTATCTATATCTTTAAAGCGAATAACACGTTCAACCTCAGCAACATACAAGTCGCCATCTTTTATGGCAATACCTGAGGGCATGTTTAAATCACTGGCAACCACCATTTTTTTATCGGCAACACCGTCACTGTTATGATCGATTAGTGCATAAACATTACCGGCTTTACGCGAGCCAACATACACAATACCTTTTTTAGACACCGCAATTTGCCGAGCATTTTCCACATTTTTGGCAAATAAACTGACCTGAAAACCATCACTGACTGTTAATTTACTTAAAATATCTTTAGCCAGTACTGGAGTACTTATCAACCCCAGCATTAAAAAGGAGCTTAGTAATTTAATCATCTGTCTCTATCCTATTGAGTCCATGTTCCTTTGCAGCATAAGGTGCTTTGCCGGATTTCTATTAAAGAGCTCTATAAATTTTTATTACTCTTATTAGTAGGGGTTGATGACCCTTTTAGGATTAAAACTTCTTCCATTTAAAGGCGAGTGAATCGCCTCTTAGAAGAGCTCTTCGGGCAGCGCGTGTTAACTACGAAAAAGAAACGACGCCTAATCCTAATATCTTAAATTTTGTTGTACACTACTTGGCTCAAATTTAAATAATTGTGGGCTTTATTTAAAATGGTAATGAACAACAAGCTGCTTTTTACGCTATTGCTCATTATACTGATTTTACACAGCTGTATTAAAAATAAACATGTATATCAACCTAACTAATCATAGCCATAACGTCTAAATTAAACTTGCGCTTTATTACCGTGATCTTCAAGCCACTGGCGACGATCTGACGAACGTTTTTTCGCTAGCAACATATCCATCATTTCCATGGTTTGCTCTTCTTCTTCAAGTGTGAGCTGCACTAAACGGCGAGTATTAGGGTCCATGGTCGTTTCACGTAATTGTAACGGGTTCATTTCACCCAAACCTTTAAAGCGCTGAACGTTTAATTTTCCGCGTTTTTTCTCAGCTTCAATGCGCGCTAAAATACCGTCTTTTTCGTCTTCATCAAGCGCATAATAAACTTCTTTACCAATATCAATTCTAAATAACGGCGGCATTGCAACATACACATGCCCTTCCTTAATAAGTGCGGTAAAGTGCCGCACAAACAAGGCGCAAAGCAACGTTGCAATATGCAGTCCATCCGAATCCGCATCGGCCAAAATACAAATTTTGTTATAGCGCAGTCCTGATAAATCGCTAGATTCAGGGTCAATACCTAAGGCAACTGAAATATCATGCACCTCTTGGGATGCCAATATTTGCCCTGACTCAACCTCCCAAGTATTAAGTATTTTACCGCGCAGTGGCATTATAGCTTGAAACTCTCGGTCGCGAGCCTGTTTAGCTGAACCACCCGCTGAATCACCTTCTACTAAAAACAGTTCAGTGCGGTCGTTATCTGCAGCGCTGCAATCGGTCAACTTACCCGGCAGAGCGGGGCCTGATGTCACACGTTTACGCACCACCTTTTTTGCCGCCCGAAGGCGCTTTTGTGCATTTGAAATACATAATTCAGAAAGTAACTCGGCAGTTTCGGTATGCTCGTTTAACCATAAACTAAACGAATCTTTTACCACACCTGAGACAAACGCAGAGCATGAGCGTGAAGACAGCTTTTCTTTTGTTTGCCCAGCAAATTGAGGATCTTGCATTTTAACTGACAACACATAGCTACAACGCTCCCAAATATCATCAGGGGTAAGCTTTACGCCACGCGGTAATAAATTTCTGAATTCACAGAATTCGCGCATGGCTTCAAGTAAGCCTTGGCGTAGGCCATTTACGTGGGTGCCGCCTTGCGCAGTAGGAATTAAATTTACGTAGCTTTCTGCAATTGATTCGCCACCTTCTGGCAGCCAGACCACCGCCCAATCAGCGCCTTCAATAGCACTTGAAAACTCACCGACAAACGGGTCTTTGGGTAATACTTCAAAGCCTTTTATAGCTTCATTTAGATAATCTTTAAGGCCAGTTTCGTAATACCATTCTTTAGTTTCTTTAGTTTGTTTATTGGTAAATTTAATTCTCAAGCCCGGACATAAAACAGCTTTGGCTTTTAATAAATGATGCAATTTAGTCAGTGAAAAATTAGGCGAGTCAAAATAGCTTACATTAGGCCAAAAACGTACTGTGGTTCCGGTGTTGCGTTTACCCACACTGCCAATAACGTTTAAATCTTCAACTTTATCACCCTGTTCAAAAGCCATTCGAAACTGCTGTGCATCACGTCGTACAGTTACTTCAACACGATTAGATAAGGCATTTACAACAGAAATCCCCACACCATGCAAACCACCTGAGAATTGATAGCTTTTATTAGAAAACTTACCACCTGCGTGCAATTTAGTAAAAATCAGCTCAACCCCAGGAATACCTTCTTCAGGGTGAATGTCAATCGGCATGCCACGGCCATCATCACTGACTTCTAGCGAATTATCTTCATGCAAAATAACATCAATTTTTGTCGCATGACCTGCCATAGCTTCATCGACACTGTTATCGATCACCTCTTGACCTAAATGGTTTGGGCGCACGGTATCGGTGTACATACCGGGGCGGCGTTTAACAGGTTCAAGCCCATTTAGGACTTCAATGGCTTCGGCGTTATAATTTTGCTGACTCATAATTTTTATCTTTTTAAGTGCTTAGCTATGTTTTACGTGATTTTAAGAAAGTCTACAATACTTGCAAAGGTGCGTTCAAAGCCAATAAAACTATGATCGCCACCAAATTCTATCTGTTGCTTACATTGTGAATAATAATTAACTGCGCGCTGATACGGTAACACTTCATCCCCTGTTTGCTGTAACAAATACAATAGCGAAGGATGAGGTAAATGCGCAATCGATAACGCTTTTAATGCGTTAACATGATTATTGTTTAATTCGTACGTATACTGCTGATAAGGATTATAGTTCGACCCGAGCAGCGAACTCAATAGCAAATAAGGCTGTACAGCAGGATTAATAACAACACAGCGTAATTGATACCGTTGTGACAAATAAGTAGCGTAAAAACCACCTAAAGAGCTGCCAACCAATACTGTATCAGGTGTGAGTAATTGCTCAATTTGTAAAATTGCTCGCAAGGGTTCATGGCTTAAGCGCGGCACACAGTAATCAACATCATAGTTTGCCATATACTCACTAAGGCGCACAGCTTTATATGACTTTTCACTGCTATTGAAGCCATGTAAGTAAATTACTCGTCGAGCCATATCACATCCGTAGTTATATCAAGTTGTGTACTATTTAATGGTGCAAATAAATTAATAAGCCGATAACTTGGCCCTAAGTCAGATTGCTGCCACTGAGTTGTATTTTTTGTAAACTGTATAGAGCTGGCAGGTGTCGCGTAAACAGCTAAGCCACGGTAATCAAATTGATACTGATGATGCACATGACCATGAAACAACGCTTTAACTTGCCCAGCATTAACCAAAACATTAAGCAATTGCGGGCCATTTTCAAGCATATGCTTATCTAAATAGCCACTAATTGGCAGTGGGTTATGGTGACAAAAAACAAGGGTTGGTTGTTTATAACTCGTCAAAGTATTTGCAATTTCGTCAAGATGTTTTTGATTAACCCAACCGGCAGGTGTTGAACTTTTAGAGTTAACAAGTAATAGCTCCGCTCCCTGAGACCTAAGCCGCTTAGCACATTTAATTTGCCCACGACTTATTTTATTTAAATAATCAATTTCATCATGATTGCCTGGCAACCAAAATACCGGGCAATTTAAGTTCGCCTTTGCAATAAGCTCTGCAAACACTAAGTAAGAGTTAAAACTATGATCTTGTGTTAAGTCGCCACCAAAAATAATGGCATCAACATTTTTTTTAGCTATATCAGCTAAGCAGCGGCTAAAATTAACAGCCGTATTAACGCCAAAATAGCACTCTTTTTGCTCAGCGAATAAATGACAGTCGGTAATATGGGCTAATCGTAATGATGATTTATCAAACTCAAAAACTTTATCAAACCAAGCCATTTTTTACATCCCAATTAAGTTCGGCCCGACCATTTTCAAGGCACGCTGTTAACCAATCATGTAAAAAAGCATTGAGTTGATATTTTTCATCTTTTTGATGCATATTCGGATTTGGGTAAGCATAAGAGGGCTTAATGCGTTGATGGTAATCATGGTGAATAATTTCAGCAACTTTCGCATCGTGGTATAAACGTACTGTTAAGAATAAAGGCGCTATACCTTGTAACATCCCTGACTGCTGAGTAATCGCGATATCCATGGTGTATTTTGCGGTTGATTCAATTGTCACCTGAAACTGATTGCTGCCCAACAGTACTTTTCGGCTACAGCCTACCTCATGCTGCTTAGGCAATAATTTTAAGGCGCGTAGATAGTTATACTCACACAAAGTAAGGTATTTAGGTAAACTTTGAATATAACGTTGTTGCACTGTAGATACGGCCACATTACCACCAATAAATTATAGTTAACCTGTTAGTAAATCTCTTAATTAAAGTTCAGGTTAGTTAAAAGTTTACTTTGCTAGTCGCTGTCGGTTTAGTGCCAGCCATTGCAAAGAAATAACCGTAGCAGCGTTATCTATTTCGCCACTTTGCAATCTTGCAAGTACATTATCAACACTCATAATATGCGTTTTTATGTCCTCACCTTCATTTTCAAGGCCAAACACGCCACTTTGATGCTGACTTAAATCGGTGGTTGCTAAATACAAATGTAAACGCTCCGTCGTTCCACCAGGACTTGATAAATACGACAACATAAATTCCAACTCATCAAGTTCAAGCCCTGCCTCTTCAAAGGCTTCGCGCTTTACAACTGCGGGGTAATCTAAACTACCGTCAGTCATTCCCGCGATACATTCTAGCAGCCAAGGCGATTTATTACTTTTAATAGCACCGATACGAACTTGCTCAATTAACAAGACACTATCCAATATTGGGTCATAAGGTAAAACTGCAACCGCATCGCCGCGCTCAAGAATTTCGCGCTTAATAACCTCTGACTGACCCCCCGCAAATAAAGCGTGTTTAAATTGGTATAAATCTATTTTAAAAAAACCATTATACAGGTTTTCAACGGGCGCTAACTGTACATCTTGCTGTTGAAATTGAGCAATTAACTTGTTGTTCATGATTAACTAAACCTCATATTATATTCTGTTACACTTGTTCACGCCGTTTTACGTAATTATTTTTTTGGTTATTAAGTAAAACAGGGTAACATGTCTTTAGTATGCAAAACTGTCTAAGGACTGAACGAAAGATGAAAAAGAACATTATTGCGGCGCTAGTTGGCTTGTCATGTGCATTAACTGCGACGACCTCTAACGCAGAAGATTTATTACAGGTTTATGAAATAGCCACAGCGAACGATCCCACTGTTTTAAAAGCAAAAGCGCAAGCAGACGCCCAAGCATATAATAGCGACAGCGCCATGAGCGCCCTATTACCACAAATTGGCCTTACTATGGGTTACACTAAAAGTGACTCAACGTCGTATCAGAGCTTTGCTGACGCCACCACTCTTACCGAAGTAAATAGCAGCTACGATCAGTTTACTCGTGGTTTATCGTTATCTCAAACTCTGTTTGATTTAGGTGCGTGGAATTCTTTAAACATTGCAGACAAACAAGCGCTACAAGCCACCGCGCAATATGACTTTGCTAAGCAAGACTTAATAGTTCGTGTTGCAGATGGCTACTTTAACGTATTAAATGCCATTGATAATCTTGAGTTTGTACAATCTGAAAAACGCGCTATTGAACGTCAATTAGAACAAACTAAACAACGTTACGCGGTAGGCCTAACCGCGATTACCGATGTGCACGAAGCACAAGCTCAATACGATAACTCAGTAGCACAAGAAATTGTGGCAAAAAATGGTGTCGAAACCGCACGTGAGCAACTTCGTGAAATTACCGGTAAATACCATGCAAAGATAGATATTTTAAACACTGATACTTTTTCAACCGTAACACCTGCTAAAGACTCAACTGACTTTATTAAGGTTGCTGAACAACAAAACCTAAGTTTACAAGTATCAAAAGTGACGGTAGATATAGCTAAAGATCAAATTGATTTAGCGCAATCTGGCCACTACCCAAAGCTAACCCTAGACGCAAGTTACGGCGACGCCCTTACTGACAGTGAAATTAATAACGTCACAATTAACAACCAACCGCGAAGCGACCAAGCAAGCGTAGGAGTTAATTTCAGCGTACCAATTTATTCAGGCGGAGCAACAACTGCAGCAACTAACCAAGCTCGTGCATTTTATGTAGCTGCTAGTGAAGATTTAGAATCAACGCTTCGCGGCGTAATACGCTCTGTTATCACGTCATATAACCTAGTTGTTTCTGACATTGCAACTTATCATGCATTGCAACAAGCAGTGGTTTCAGCTGAAAGTGCCTTAAAAGCAACCGAAGCAGGCTTTGAAGTTGGTACACGTACCATCGTTGATGTATTAGTTAGCACCCAAAACCTATTTAATGCAAAAAGTAACCTAGCCAATGTACGCTATCGTTATGTGCTTTCTACTTTGCGTTTAAAGCAAGCCGCTGGTACTTTAACACCTGATGATTTAGTTGCTATAAATCAAGGCTTAAAAGAGATTTAATTAACTCTTACTGTTTATTTTTAAAGCCAGCTTAGTGCTGGCTTTTTTGTATTTTTTATGACATCCAGTTAAACTTGTATTTTTTATACATTGAGATTTTTTGTGGTCAATCATTCCCCTTTCAAAATCGCTTTTCTAGGCCCTCGTTATTGGTTAACTTGGGTTGGCGTATTCTTTTTATATATTATTTCTTGGCTGCCTCATAAGCTGCAACTGCAAATGGGCAAGTACCTTGGTCGCCTAATCTATCGTTTTATGAAACGCCGCCGTCATATTGCAGAGGTAAATATTAGCTTGTGCTTTCCTGATATGCCAAAACAAGAACAGCAAGCCCTAGTATTAAAAAATATGGAAAATACCGGTATAGCGATGATGGAAACAGGTATGGCTTGGTGGTGGCCTAACTGGCGGGTTAAAAAGGTGTATGGCTCAATAAAAGGCTTAGAACACTTTGCACAAATACAACAATCAGGTAAAGGTGTGCTGTTACTGGTGCCGCATATTTTACACCTTGAAATGGCAAGCCGTATAATGGGTTTAAAATGCCAAGGCATTGGTTTTTATCGCCCCCATAACAACCCACTAATGGAGTACTTCACAACCAATGGACGCTTACGTTCAAACGAGTATTTAATTGGCAAACGTGATGTAAAAGGCTTATTAAAGGCCCTTAAAGATAAAAAAGTATGCTATTACTTACCCGATCAAGATTATGGCCGAAAACGCTGTGAATTTGCGCCTTTTTTTGCTGTTACTGACACAGCAACCACCACAGGTACACTGCTTTTTTCAGCCAGTAAAAACTGCGAAACAGTCAGTTTAACGAGCCGCCGTGATGCACAAGGAAAATATCACCTCGAGGTATTACCAGCGCTTGAAAACTTCCCAAGTGGAGATGATTTAACGGATGTAACTCGGGTTAATCAACGTATTGAAGACGCTGTAAACGCGGCTCCAGAGCAATACATGTGGCTACACAGGCGTTTTAAAACTCGCCCTGATGAAAACGCCACTTCTTATTATAAGTGACAAGATCAAAACATATGCTGTTATTAATTAATATACATAAGAGAGTATGAGTTATGTGGTTTTAAGTTAAGCACTTACCATTAGCCATTATTTTAATTACAGCAACAGTTTACTTTTTATTTGGCGATTTAAACTGGATATGAAAACTCAAAAAACGCAGCTGCAGAAGGCTTATCGCCTTTATTGGTATTTAAGTAAAGACTAGGTCGTAAAAGATCACTTTAGGGTCGATAGCACATTCAGCTCAATACTTTACCAAGTTAGCCGTACTATAAACGATGTCTTTATAAATGAAGTGTATACCTTTTTTGTTATAAACAAAGAGCAGCGGTGATCACCAAACTGCCCTCAGAATATATCCGCGAAAACTGTCAAAAGCTACCTGGTTAGCTCAATATAGCTTAATCCAGCGTAAACACATGCCGCCAAATAGCACACACAGCCTCAATATGCTCAACCAGCTCAACTTTTAGTGCACACCTGCCCTTTTGATCCAAACTCATAATATGATAACGCGAACGGTACTCGATATAAGCGCTGATCAAGTCATTTTTCATGGCCGTGCTGATACAGTTTAGCCTTGCTGCATCAGATAAAATACGCACGTTATCTGGGTGTTGGGTAAGCTCACTGTAAGTATTAGCATTTTTAAGAACCAGATACTGAGTAATAAATTCAATATCAGTCATGCCGCCGCGGTCTTGTTTTAAGTCAAATAGAAGCGTATCGCCTTTCGCTAAATGACTGCGCATTTTCTCGCGCATTTTTACTACATCGTCTTTAAGAGTTTGCTCTTCTCGAAACTGACATAAAACACCTTGGCGAATTTCATTAAAGCGCTGCTGCAATTGCGCCTCACCTAAAATCATTCTAGAACGCACAATGGCTTGATGTTCCCATGTCCAAGCCTGAGTTTGCTGATAATGATTAAAACTATCAATATTAATGGCAAGCAGCCCTGACGCACCTTCTGGGCGTAATCGAGTGTCCAGTTCATATAGAATACCCGACGTGGTACGGGTATTAAATAAATGCATTAAGCGCTGTGCTAGCTTTAAATAAAATTGCCGTGAGTCTATCGACTTTTTGCCGCCAGTTTGACTTGAGCCATCATGGTTATGCACAAACACTAAATCTAAGTCTGAATTATACCCCACTTCAAAGCCACCAGTTTTACCGTAGGCAATAACTGCAAAACCTTTATTTTCATCGTCCGTACCTTGTGGCATACCAAATCGATTAACCATTTGTTGCCACGCAATATTAACGGTTTGCTCAACAACAGCCTCAGCAAGCGCTGTTAAGTGATCGCTTACTTTCATTACATCAAGTACTTGTGTGGCATCTGCTGCTGCAATACGTAGCTGGTGAGTTTGCTTAAATTGCCTTAGAGCTTCCATTTGCAGCTCAAGATCGTCACTATCAATGCGTAAAAAGTATTGCCTAATTTCATCTTTATAGGCGCTAAGTGGCGTCGGTTTATAAAGCACTGCCGGATCAATTAGCTCATCAAGTAAAATAGGATAACGAGAAATATGCTCCCCAATCCATTTACTATGACAACATAACGATACCAGCTGTTTAAGTGTACCGGGGTTTTCGTAAAGCAGCTCTAAGTAGGCAGTTCGTGAGATAATTTTACGCAATATTTGGCAAACCATGCTAAATACCGCTCCGGTGGCATTACTTGTAGCAAGCTGCTTAAGTAACACGGGCATTAGTTTATCAAGAGTTTCACGGCCACGAGCACCAATTTTAGTTGTGGTTAAACGCGCCTTAAACTCATCCAAAGGCTGCTGCCAGTCATTATTGGGATCATCTAAGAAATCCACATCACTGTGATCCCAAACATTAATAAAAGCAGTTTCACACGGATCTACAGGCTCACTGTCATCACCAATTACTTGCTCAAACTCACCATGTATGCCAGCCATAACTTGTTCAATAAAGGCCAAACTTTGATTAAAATCGGTTTTATTAAGTAAATAATTTAAGCGATACTGTCCCAACTCATCATCGGGGAGTGTTTGCGTTTGTTGATCATCGAATATTTGTAAATACTGCTCAATTCGACGAAGTGTTAAATAGTTGTCTTTAAGTTCTTGTGCTTCGTCTTCTTCAATAACTTGATTATGAGTCAATTCAGTGAGTGCAGTTAATAATGACTGAGTTTGTAAGTTAGCCTCACGACCACCACGCACCATTTGCAATGCTTGTACAATAAACTCCACCTCACGAATGCCCCCCGCCCCCAGCTTAATATTATTAGTTAAACGTTTACGACGAACTTCTTGGGCAATCATTTGTTTCATTTTTCTTAGTGATTCAATCACCGAAAAATCAATATAGCGACGGTATACAAATGGCTTAAGTAATTGATAAAACTCTTGGCTGTAATCTGACTGCTCACCAATTAAGCGCCCTTTGAGCATAGCGTAGCGCTCCCACTCTCGGCCTTGTTCTTGGTAGTAATCTTCAAGAGCACTAAAACTCATGACTAACGGGCCGCTTTCGCCAAATGGGCGTAAACGCATATCAACACGAAAAACCTGTCCGTCTGCAGTTACTTGGTTAAGTGCTGAAATTAACTTTTGCGCGACCTTGGTATAAAACACTTGCGCTTCTATAGCACGTCGCCCTCCTTGAGTTTTAACGCTGCGCGGATAGGCAAAAATTAAATCAATATCAGATGAATAATTAAGCTCTCGCCCACCCAACTTACCCATTCCAAGTACAAATAAAGGCAATGGCCGTTGTTGTTCATCAAAGGGCTGGCCATTAACTAAAGCCACTTGAGTATGCGCCCAACGATTAGCGCTATCGATAAGTTGGTCAGCGAGTGCTGAGATGTAATTAATACTATCGGCAATATCGTTATGGCAACATAAGTCTAAAAACGCGACTTTAAGCCAAAATTTTTCACGATAGGAGCGTAATAATTGATGACATTGCGACTCGCTTATTTCAGAAAGTTCAAGCCCTTCAAATGGGCAAGTTACTTCGCGCTGTGCAATAAAGTCTTCATCCACCAGCTCTGCGATTAATGCTGGTTGAGATTGCAAGCTGCGCCATGCAAAGTCGCTTAAGGCTAATAATTTAATAATGATGTTAGTACAGGGCTTATCTGTATCAAGCGTTAAAGCTCGTTCTTTTCCAAGCTCATAAAGATGGCTTGGCATCTCACTTAAAGGCTCTGTTATGGGGTTCATCAAATACTCTCTTTTATCTCATCAATAACCGTACTAGAATGATTTACATAAAATAACCATTTAAGGTTCATAATGTCTTATTTATCTTTATCTAACACTAGTTTAATGACTATTGCTATTAGTTTTACGGTTATTTGCTTAGCCATTATTTGTTTGCGAATTATCGCTCACACTAAAGCAAAACAAGCTTTAAAAGAAGAGCTCGCCGAGCACGACAACTTTGCTTTGGGGATTAGTTTTGCAAGCGAAATTATTATTGTAACTGCTACTATGGCATTTTTATTCGATGAAATCAGCTTAAGTTCTGCACAATCTAACCCATTGAAGGTTGTTGTATTAATTGGCTTACTATTTGGGTTTATTAAAATTGGACACCTCATTCATCGCAAATGGATATTGCGTCGTTTTAATGAAGAAGCCGCTATTTTAAAACAAAATGTTTGTGCTGCATTGGTCGATTCAAGTATGTTAATAGCGAACTGTATAGTGGTATTAGGTGTTTATAGCTGGTCGCATACTCAAGGTTTTAGCAACTTATTAATTGCAGGAGTGAGCTTTTTCTTACTGCAAAGTATTTTTGCCATCGACAGTAAAATACGCGAAGAGCGTTTTGCTAAAAGCAATCAAGGAGCGTCATTACAAAGCAACTTTAATTTAGAAAACACCTCTATTGGTATTCGTTATGCAGGTAAATCAATTGGCTTAGCGCTGGCTATTTATGCTGGTTTATCTAGTGCTGAGTTTCATAATGATAAAATGGTTGAAAATCTATTCACTATTACCTTACATTGCGGCGTGATGTGGATATTGCTTTATGCTTTAACGGGTATTATTAAATTAATTTCGTTACCTAACATAAATACATCGCTAGAAATTGATCACCAAGATAATATAGGTATTGCCTGTATAGAGTTTGCTGTTTTCGGTGCAATAGGCTATTTACTTATTAGGATGTTTTCTTTGTAACACATGATCGTGTTAACTTAAAAACATCAATACAATCAACAGTCTAAATTAATGCCAGAGCGCATGAGGGCTTATGCCGTTTGAAATAAATAATTATTTACTAGTTGACTATGACACGGAGTTTACTCGTCGATTTTCTGAGTATTATTTTTGCGGCAAAACAACAAGCGCCTTAGTTGTTGCAGGCGCCAATACACGCAGCTTAGTAAAACTAATGTTTGATGAACTTATTAAAGACTATTGCTACTGCGAGTTTGAAAATGAAATAAGCGTTTCCGAGCTGGCTACTTATGTACACGAGCACCACAATGTAGCCGGTGTATTAATCAACAAGACAGATTACTTACTTTGTGATGAAAAACAGCGATTTATTTTTAACTCACTGCATACTGTGCGTTTTTTGATCACTGAGAAGGACGATGGGTTTTCATTTGAAGCTGCCCCTGATGACGCACAAAGCAATCATCTTTCATGTCAAAGCGACATCGCTGAGACTCCACAGAATTTAGACGCCATGTTCGAAAAGCTTAATAACTAGCTTGCGCCTAGCGCTTGGCTTACTTACCATAAGCTTATTAACCACTTATTTAAGATAGCCATGCGCATTCCTCACATTTATCAAGCAGGTGAAATCACCCTAGCTACAGAGTTTAATTTAGACGACGATGCCGCAGGCCACATTGGCCGCGTACTACGCATGAAAGTAGGCGAAAAAGTATCGCTATTTAACGGCCAAGGCGGCGAATACTTATGTGAGTTAGTCAATGTTGGCAAAAAGTCTGTTTCAGTCATGCCCCTTAAATTTGATGACAAAAACGTTGAATCACCGATTAGTATCCATTTGGGTCAAGGTATTTCTCGGGGCGATAAAATGGACTTTACCATTCAAAAGTCAGTGGAATTGGGAGTGAGTGAAATCACCCCTATATTCAGCCAGCGCTGCGGTGTAAAGTTGAGCCCAGAAAGGCTTGCTAAAAAACATTTACAATGGCAAAAAATAGCTATTGCAGCTGCAGAGCAATCAGGCCGCAATAGCATTACAATTATTCACCCACCAGTTGATATAAATGATTGGCTTAAGCAACCGAGTGAAGAAATTAAACTTACACTACACCCGCGCGCTGAGCACAGTATTAAAACCATTAAAGTACCTAACGCAGGGGTGCGCTTTTTAGTTGGCCCAGAGGGCGGCTTGACCGATACTGAAATAAGCCAAACTAAGCAGCAAAACTTTGTAGATATACGTATTGGGCCGCGCGTACTGCGAACAGAAACCGCAGCTTTAACAGTCTTAAGTGCATTGCAATTACAATTTGGTGATTTAGCGAATTGAAATTTGTTAAAGCAACCCTCATATCTATATTAACGTATTTAGTAAGGCAACGACATGGCAATTAAGTTAGGTATAATTTCAGATCCAATCAGTGGATTCAATATCAAAAAAGACACAGGGTTTGCAATGATGATGCAAGCGCAAAGCCGTGGTTATGAAATTTACTACATCGAAATGGACGACTTATCCCTGCGCCAAGGTAAAAGCTACGCCACAGCTGCCAAAGCAACTGTATTTGATGATGTTGACCACTGGTATGAACTTGAAGAAAAAACCACTATCGCACTTGCTGATTTAGACGTGATTTTAATGCGTAAAGATCCGCCGTTCGATACCGAGTATATTTACGCGACTTATATTTTAGAACGAGCAGAACTTGCGGGTACATTAATCATTAATAAGCCACAAAGCTTACGTGATGCCAACGAAAAGTTGTTTACCGCTTGGTTTAGTGAGCATACTCCAGATACGCTGGTAACGCGCTGTAAGCATCAGATTCGCGCTTTTTTAGCTGAGCACAAAGATATTATTCTAAAGCCCTTAGATGGCATGGGTGGCGCGTCTATTTTCAGAGTAAAAGAGAACGATGCCAATATTGGTGTTATTTGTGAAACCCTCACTGAACATGGCAGCCGTTTTGCCATGGCACAAAACTATATTCCTGAAATCAAACAAGGTGACAAACGCGTACTGGTAATCGATGGCGAAGTGATCCCATATTGCTTAGCACGTATTCCACAAAATGGTGAAACACGAGGTAATTTAGCCGTTGGGGGTCGTGGTGAAGCACGCCCAATTAGCGACTCCGATCGTAAAATTGCCGAAGCAGTCGCACCAACACTAAAAGAAAAAGGACTCGTTTTTGTTGGTTTAGATATTATTGGTGACAAATTAACTGAGATTAACGTTACTGCACCAACTTGCGTTAAAGAAATTGAAGCAGCCTATGACATTTCAATTACTGGGCGTTTATTTGATGCTATCGAAAAACGATTACAACATAAAAGCTAACTTTAAATTTAAATTGCGCCATACTTGTACTGTTATACTCAAACTTCCTGAGATGGTTTGAGTATATATAAATAATCAATTATAAGGGTAACGCTATGCAGTCATTAGAAAATCATTTTTTAATCGCTATGCCTTCAATGCAAGACCCTTTTTATAAAAATGCCGTCACGTATATATGTGAGCACAATGAAGACGGTGCAATGGGTCTTGTTATCAATCAGCCAATTAATATCAATGTGGGAGAGTTATTAGATAAAATTGAAATTGATAACGACAAAACTAAACAAGCCGCGCAGGTGGCTGTTTATGCTGGCGGGCCTGTAAAAACTGACCGCGGGTTTGTTTTACATTCGCCAAAGCCCGGCTTTTCCGCAAGCCAGCCATTAAGCACAGACATCATGATCACTACATCAAAAGATGTACTCGCAAGCCTAACGACTTCAGAAGCACCAGAGCAATTTATTATTACACTAGGTTATTCTGGCTGGGAACAAGGCCAACTAGAACAAGAGCTACTAGAGAACAGCTGGTTGATTATTAAAGCCGATCCCGAGATTATTTTTAATACCCCAGTAGAGCAGCGCTGGGAAAAGGCCGTATCAATGCTCGGCTTTAATGTAAGCCAATTAAGCAGTGAAGCAGGCCATGCCTAAGAAGAATGTATAAATGAGTAAAAGTAACCGCAAACCAGTCGGCGAGCGCACTGTAATGGGCTTTGATTTTGGTACCAAAAGTATTGGAATTGCTATTGGCCAAGAACTAACCGGCAGTGCGCGCAGCCTAACAGCAATAAAAGCCAACGATGGCATCCCGAACTGGGATAATATCAAAAAGCATGTTGATGACTGGCAGCCCGACTTGCTGGTGATTGGCTTACCTTTAAATATGGATGGCACCACGCAAGAAGTAACGTTTAAAGCCAAAAAATTTGCTAATCGTTTACATAATTACACCGGGTTACCGATTGAAACCCAAGATGAACGTCTCACCACAGCAGACGCTAAAGCACGATTATTCGAGCAAGGCGGTTATAAAAACTTAGGTAAGGGTAATGTTGATAATATGTCTGCAGTAATTATTCTCGAGAGCTTTTTTGAACAGGCCTATGGTGAATAATCCACCATGAACATACATATCTGAAAGGTGCGCAAAACCTCGTAGGCTCGAACGGGTTTCGCGCATATTTTATATTTCGTTCATATCTTGAGTTAGTTATTCTTTTTTGTCTAAGCCATCAATGGTCACGCCTTGTAAAAAACCAGCGCCTTGCTGCTCGTTGTTACGTAACTTAATCATTAAACGTAAGTCATTTGGCGAGTCAGCATGATGTAATGCATCAGCGTAGTTAATACGCTGCTGCTGATACAGCTCAAACAATGCCTGGTCAAAGGTTTGCATACCCACTTCTTTTGACTTAGCCATTACCTCTTTAATACTTCCGACATCGCCTTGCTTAATAAGCTCTGCAATCATGGGCGAGTTAAGCAATACTTCAATAGCGGCAACACGGCTATTACCATCTGGTGTTGGCACTAGTTGCTGCGCGATAATAGCGCGTAAATTCAATGCTAAATCGTATTTAAGCTTATCGTGCTTTTCTTTAGGCACTAAATGCATAATGCGGTCAATTGCTTGGTTGGCATTATTAGCGTGCAATGTAGCCACACATAAATGCCCAGTTTCGGCAAAACTAAGCGCGTATTCCATGGTTTCTTGTGAGCGAATTTCACCAATTAAAATTACATCTGGGGCTTGGCGTAATGAGCTTTTAAGCGCCGATTCAAAGCTTTCAGTGTCCAACCCTACTTCGCGCTGAGTAATAATACTTTTGCGATGTTCATGCACAAATTCAATCGGATCTTCAATGGTTAAAATATGGCCGCGCTGGTTACGGTTACGGTAACCAATCAATGCAGCTAGTGAAGTCGACTTACCCGTACCCGTTCCACCAACAAACAATACCAAACCACGCTTTGACATAATCACATCAGTCAGTGTAGACGGTAAACCCAGCTCGCTAATATCTGGAATTTGCGTCACAATGCGGCGAATAACCATGCCGGCTCGGTCACGCTGCCAAAATGCTGAGATCCTAAAGCGGCCTTCGTCATTAGCAATCGCAAAGTTACATTCTTTACTATTATGAAACTCTGTTTTTTGCTTTTCACTCATCGCTGACTCAACCAACTCCAGCGCTTGCTCGTCGGTAAGCTTTTCATCGCCTAACGTAGTTAGCTCACCATTAATTTTTACACTTACTGGTAGCTGGCTTGATACAAATAAATCAGAGCCTTCTTTTTCAATCATGATCTTTAAAAAGAAATTTAGAGACATAGACATTTTTATTCCTTAACAGCGAACTTAAGCGCCAAAATTATTTTTATCTTGCGCTTTAGCACGCGCTTCAGCGTTACTTACTCGGCCTTGGTTAACTAAGTTTATTAAACACTGATCCATAGTCTGCATACCGTGCGATGCCCCCGTTTGAATAGATGAATACATTTGAGCAATTTTGTCTTCACGAATAAGATTACGAATAGCAGGAACACCAATCATAATTTCATGAGCGGCCACTCGTCCGCCCCCCACTTTTTTAAGTAAGGTTTGCGAAATAACGGCACGCAATGACTCAGACAACATAGAGCGCACCATGTCTTTTTCTTCACCTGGGAATACATCGATAATACGGTCAATGGTTTTTGGTGCCGATGTAGTATGTAGCGTACCAAACACTAAATGGCCGGTTTCAGCCGCGGTCATCGCTAAGCGAATAGTTTCAAGGTCACGTAACTCGCCCACTAATATAACATCAGGGTCTTCACGCAGTGCACTTCGTAACGCATTAGAAAAACTATGCGTATCGCGGTGAACTTCACGCTGATTAATTAAACTTAGTTTATTGTCGTGCACGAATTCGATAGGATCTTCAATGGTTAGAATATGGTGATGTTTATTTTGATTAATATAATCTACCATCGCCGCAAGCGTCGTTGATTTACCTGAGCCGGTAGGCCCAGTTACCAGCACTAAGCCACGTGGCGTATCTGAAATAGTTTTAAATATCTCGGGAGCACCTAAATCATCTAAAGTCAGTACTTTACTTGGAATAGTACGAAACACTGCTGCAGGGCCGCGATTTGAATTAAATGCGTTAACACGAAAGCGCGCAAGGTTCGGAACCTCAAACGAAAAATCTACTTCAAGATTTTGTTCATAGTCCTTACGCTGATTATCGTTCATAATATCGTAAACCAGACTATTTACATCTTTGTCTTCAAGTGCTGGAATATTAATACGACGCACATCGCCATCAACACGGATCATCGGAGAAACCCCCGATGATAAATGTAAATCTGATGCATTATGCTGCACACTAAAGGCTAATAATTCGGTAATATCCATTTATGACTCCACAACCAACTGATAATTATATGGTTACAATAGCAGAACGACTTAAATCCGCCTATGCAAGAATTGCCCTTGCGGCTAAAAAATGTCACCGCGATGAAAACGCAGTAACACTATTAGCGGTATCAAAAACTAAACCCACTGAAAATATACTAGCAGCCTATCAGCATGGGCAACGCGCCTTTGGCGAATCTTACGTTCAAGAAGCGGTTAATAAAGTATCGCAATTAGCCTGTTATAGCGACATTGTTTGGCACTTTATTGGTCCAATTCAATCAAATAAAACCGCACTTGTTGCTGAAAACTTTGCCTGGGTGCAAAGTGTTGAGCGCGAAAAAATAGCCAAACGCTTAAATCAACAGCGTCCAGCAGATAAACCTGCATTAAATGTATTAATTCAAATTAACATCAGCTTAGAAGAAGCAAAGTCAGGCTGCCACCCTGATGAAGTTGAAGCACTAGCTGAATATATTAACCAATGCCCTAATTTACTACTGCGCGGGGTAATGGCTATTCCTGCAAAAAGCGATGACGATAAACAACAGTTACAATATTTTGAGCAATTACGCTCTTGCTTTGATAGACTTAAGTCCCAATATCCTCATATAGACACCTTGTCGATGGGGATGAGTGGCGATGTAGAAGCCGCTATTGCAGCAGGCTCGACCATGGTTCGCATCGGCACGGATATTTTTGGCCAACGAAGCTAAGGTGATAACTAAGATATGACAGATAAAACAATTGCATTCATAGGCACAGGTAATATGAGCTATGCCATTATTGGTGGCATGGTAAAAAATGGCTTTGCAGCAAAAAACATTATTGCAACCAACCGCAATCAAGAAAAGCTCGCAAAAGCAGCAGACGACTTTGGCGTGCAAACAACCGCTGATAACAACCAAGCACTAAAAGATGCTGACGTGATTGTGTTGTCTGTAAAGCCACAAATGATGGGCGACCTATGCCAATCGTTTCAAGATTCAGGCGTCGACTTTAGCGACAAGCTATTTATTTCAGTGGCTGCAGGTTTAACTGTAAAACGCTTACGCGAAATGCTAGGTCAAGACGTTAAAATGGTTCGCTGTATGCCAAACACACCTTCATTATTAGGCCGTGGTGTATCGGGCTTATTTGGCGCTGGCGAAACTCAAGACGAGCATGATTTTGTACAGCAAGTATTTGAATGTACAGGTATTGCAATATGGGTTGATAAAGAATCAGAAATCAACAACGTAACGGCAGTAACCGGCTCATCACCTGCTTACTTTTTCTTATTTATGGAAGCCATTGAAGAAAAAGCCAAAGCACTTGGCTTTAATGATGAAGATGCCCGCCGCTTAGTACAACAAACAGCCCTTGGCGCTGCTGAAATGGCATTATCACAACCCGATATCAGTATTTCACAATTGCGTAGTAACGTAACCTCAAAAGGGGGCACTACGCATGCAGCAGTTGAGCATTTAAAATCAGAAGGTCTCACAGCGACAGTTGCTGATGCAATGGATGCCTGTATTGCTCGCGCAGAGGCAATGGAAAAAGAATTGTAAGGTTTTTTGTAAAGGCCTAATTAATGGCCTTTCGCTTAAGCTTAAAGTGCTTTAAGGTGTTAATTTACCTAGATATTCTTATCTAGGTCTTGTTTATTAAGGTAACATAATGAATGCCATGCAATTTTTAATTGGGATCGTATTTGATCTGTTTTTAATGGTGGTGTTATTGCGCTTTTGGCTGCAAACAGCTAGAGCCGATTTCTACAACCCACTTAGCCAGTTTGTAGTAAAAGCCACTTCGTTTGCTGTTAATCCACTACGTAAAATTATTCCCGGTTTAGGTGGGATTGATTTAGCTTCATTGTTATTGGCGTTCATTGTTGCAATAGCAAAAGTATCAACACTGATGTTGTTATTTTATGGTGGCTGGGCTGCATCAACAGCCTTTATTAGCGCCTTTGCAACTGTTATTAAAGAAGCCCTTAACTTAATGTTTTGGGTGTTAATTATCCGCGCATTGCTAAGTTGGATAAGCCAAGGTTACAACCCTATTGAAGCGGTCTTCCATCAATTAACTGAACCAATGCTGCGCCCTATTCGTAAAGTTATACCGCCATTAGGTGGCCTAGATTTGTCAATTGTGGTGTTGATCATCGCCCTGCAATTTTTACAAATGCTATTTTTAGACTTTATTGGTTAATATCTACCTATAAAGAGGCCTGTTGGCCTCTTTATACCAATCACATTAAATGAGTGAGTTACTTTAGCTCTCTCATTTATTACTTTTAATGAGTAAAATTATGAAAAACCTCGCGAGTATATTATTTTTCGCCCTTGCTGGTATTACCTTTAGCGCCCAAAGTGAAGATGTAAACGGCGGCCAATACAAAGAACTTGGCCCATGGCAAGTACATTACATTGCTTTTCCTTCTACTTTTATCCAGCCGAAAATAGCCAAAACCTACAACCTTGAACGCAGCAATTATAAAGGCATTGTGAACATTTCAATTTTAAAAAACAATGCAGATAAAACCGCGCAAAGCGCAGTACTAAGCGGAACGGCTAAAAATTTACTAGGTAACTCTCAACAGCTTGAGTTTAAAGAAGTTAAAGAAGGTGACTCGATTTATTATTTAGCCCAAGTTAAATTTAATAACGAAGAAATTTACCGTTTTGATATCAGCATTCAACAAGGTAACACCGTACAAAAACTGCAATTTCAGCAAAAATTCTACGTAGATTAAGAAGCAACAATGAACAAAAAGTTAGTATTAGCCACCGGTAATCAAGGCAAAGTAAAAGAGCTTGCAGAAATGCTCAGCGCACTTGATATCAACGTAATGCCTCAAAGTGATTTTAACGTAAGTGATGTGGCCGAAACCGGCACCACGTTTGTAGAAAACGCCATTATTAAAGCTCGTCACGCTGCAAAAGCGACCGGCCTTGCTGCCATTGCTGATGACTCAGGCCTTGAAGTAGACGCCTTAAACGGCGCACCCGGTGTTTACTCCGCACGGTACGCAGGGGCTAACGCCTCTGATCAAGATAATATAGATAAATTATTAATCGAGCTTGGTAATAACACGAATCGTAAAGCACGTTTTTGGTGTGTGCTCGTACTAATGCGCCACTCAGACGATCCGACTCCACTGATTTGTAGTGCGAGTTGGGAAGGTGAAATAACCCAAAGCCAAACAGGTTTAGGTGGCTTTGGTTATGACCCTGTTTTTTACGTGCCAGAACTTGCTTGTACCAGCAGTGAACTTACAAAAGATCAAAAAAATACCATGAGTCATCGCGGCCAAGCATTAAAAGCGTTATTAAATGAGCTTAAGCTTAAAGGCGGCCTGTGAACTTACCGTTATTAAGCTTATACATACACGTACCTTGGTGCGTGCAAAAATGCCCTTACTGCGACTTTAATAGCCACGGCCAAAAAGGTGAAATACCCGAAGTAGAATATGTTGAACATTTAATTAATGACTTAAAAGCCGACCTACACTTAGTACAAGGCCGTAAAGTACATTCTATTTTTATAGGTGGCGGCACACCAAGCTTATTATCAGGCAACGCCTATGTGAAATTACTAAACGCGGTAGATTCACTAATTGGCTTGAGTGAAAGCTGCGAAATAACCCTTGAGGCAAACCCAGGCACCGTGGAAACCGGTCGCTTTAAAGAATATGTAGCTGCGGGTATTAATCGTATTTCAATTGGTGTGCAAAGCATGCAAAACGACAAGCTTAAAGCCCTTGGCCGTATTCATGGCGCTGATGAAGCGAAACATGCCGCCGAACAAGCGCATAAAGCGGGGCTAAAAAGCTTTAACCTTGATTTAATGCATGGCTTACCGGGTCAATCAATTGCTGATGCATTAAGCGATTTAAGGCAAATTATTGCTCTTAATCCTGCACATATTTCCTGGTATCAACTAACCATTGAGCCCAACACCCAGTTTGCTTCAAAACCACCAACGTTACCAAAAGACGACGTTCTGTGGGATATTCAAGAACAAGGCCAAGTACTATTGAGTGAAGCCGGTTATCAGCAGTATGAAATATCAGGCTATGCAAAACCAGGATTTCAATGCCAACATAACTTGAATTATTGGCGCTTTGGCGATTATTTAGGCATTGGCTGTGGCGCGCATGGTAAAGTTACAGACGCTAAAACCGGTATTATAAACCGTACTGTAAAAGTAAAGCACCCGCGCGGTTATATGGACTTAACCAAACCATACTTATTTAAAACATGGCCAGTACTTGCAGACGACTTACCGTTTGAATTTTTTATGAATCGCTTGCGGCTTTTTGAAGATTGCCCAAAAAGCGACTTAACCGCACTGACCGGGCTTAGCTTGCAAAGCCAAACAAGTGCCTTAAATCAAGCCATTAATAAAGGCTTGATAAAAGATCAATACACACATTGGCAGGTAAGCCAAAAAGGTCACCGCTTTTTAAATGACCTGCTAGAATTATTTGTTTAGCTAAGCGTTAAACACCGATAATAATAAACTAACAGTTTCTAACAACAAGGGAAAAACATGCGTAAACTTACCTTTATCGCCGCAGCAGTCAGCGTGGCACTTTTAGGCGGTTGCCAGCAAATGCAACAGCAACCAAAACCAGCACCAAGCGTACAAGCCACACCCGTACAAAGCGAAATAGACAAAGCTAATGCGTTTTTTGAAGACACCTTTAATCGCGATGTAATGAGCAGCCCTGTTTATCAAACCTACATGGGCATCAAAAAAGATTACGGAAAATGGGATGATGGCAGCGAAGCTCGCACTTTAAAAGATCATCAACAAGCAAAAGATGACCTTGCAGCCTTAAACGCAATCAATCGCAACCAGCTAGATGAAGCAACAAAAGTAAGCTACGACCTCAAAAAACAAGCTCTTGAAAACAGTATTGCTGACTTTAAATGGCGTTTTCACAACTACCCGGTAAACCAAATGTTTGGTGTTCATTCAATGATCCCGGCATTTTTAATTAACCAGCATCAAATTAGTGATGTAAGCGATGCTAAAGCCTATATTTCACGTTTAAATGGCGTCACGACCGTTATTGACCAATTGATCACCGATTTAGACACCCGCGCCGACAAAGGCATCATTGCCCCTAAGTTTGTATTTCCTCACGTGATTGATTCAAGCAAAAACATTATTCATGGTGCCCCGTTTGAACAAGGTGAAGACTCGACCCTACTTGCTGACTTTAAGCGTAAAGTTACTGACTTAGATATCGCACAAGCAGATAAAGAAGCGCTTTTAAATGATGCTGAAAAAGCCTTAAAATCCGCAGTTAAACCGTCTTACTCTAAACTAATTAATTACTTAGCCCAACTAGAAAAACGCGCAGACAACCGCGATGGTGCGTGGAAACTGCCTGATGGTGAAGCATTTTATAATAATGCTTTAAAACGCACGACTACGACCGATTTAACAGCTAAGGAAATTCATACTATTGGCCTTACTGAAGTATCACGTATTCATGACGAAATGCGCGAAATTAAAGAGGAAGTAGGCTTTAAAGGTGATTTAAACGCCTTTATGCAGTTCATGAAAACGGATAAGCAATTTTATTACCCAAATACCAAAGAAGGTAAACAGCGCTACCTTAGCGAAGCAACAGCTCTTATCGACAACATGAAAACCCGTTTAGATGAGCTATTTATTGTTAAGCCAAAAGCAGGCCTAACCGTGAAAGCTGTAGAAGCATTTCGTGAAAAAGCCGCAGGTAAAGCATTTTATCAACAGCCCGCACCTGATGGCTCGCGCCCAGGAATTTACTACGCTAACCTGTACGATATGGAAGCCATGCCAACTTACCAAATGGAAGCACTGGCTTATCACGAAGGTATTCCGGGCCATCACATGCAAATTGCCATTGCCCAAGAGCTTGAAGACGTGCCTAAGTTCCGTAAGTTTGGTGGTTACACCGCCTACATTGAAGGTTGGGGTTTATACTCTGAATTTTTACCAAAAGAAATGGGCTTATACGAAGACCCGTACTCTGACTTTGGTCGCCTTTCAATGGAATTATGGCGCGCATGTCGCTTAGTCGTTGATACCGGCATCCATGAAATGAAATGGACTCGCCAACAAGGTATTGATTACTATGTAAACAACACGCCAAATGCAACGTCTGACGCCGTTAAAATGGTTGAGCGTCATATTGTTATGCCATCACAAGCAACCGCTTATAAAATCGGTATGTTGAAAATATTAGAACTACGCGAAGCCGCAAGAGTAAAACTTGGCGACAAGTTTGATATACGCGAATTTCACGACATCGTACTAAAAAATGGCGCAGTCCCCCTAAATGTACTTGAACAATTTGTTGATAACTGGGTAGCCAGCAAAGCATAAGTTAAGCTTAAATCAACAGCCAAGAGCCACCTTATAAACAAGGTGGCTTTTTTGTATCCACAAATAAGATCTCGATGTTAGGATGATTTAAGACACTAATTATCACCAAGAGCAAAGATGCTGCGCTATACATAGAGGCTGATTAATAACTTTTGACTATTCTGAGAAACTCTGTGTCCTCGATAGTGAAATTGCTTAAATATTAATTACCACCGAGGACACAGAGGCGCTTCGCGCTACACTGAGTAGACAATAAGGGCTGCTTAATTAATTTTTCCTCTGTGGGACTCTGTGCCCTCGATGGTGAAATTGCTTAAACATTATTACCACCGAGGGCACAGAGACGCTTCGCGCTACACCGAGTAGACAATAAGAGCTGCTTAAGTCATTTTTCTCTGTGGAACTCTGTGTCCTCGGTGGTGAAACTGACTTAAGTATTTTAATTACCACCGAGGGCGCAAAGACGCTTCGCGCTACACTGAGTAGACAATAAGAGCTGCTTAAGTAATTTTTTCTCTGTGGTTCTCTGTTTCCTCGGTGGTGGAACTAGTTTTAACTAATAAATTACTAACGGAAAAATTAAATAGCGCTTGCAGGCGTGCACAACATCACTAAACATAGTAAAATTTTACTAACAGATTAATTATTACGAGCCTTTGTATGTCTATTGCACCTGCGTTATTAAGCCAGCTAGTTAAGTTAGCCCTCGATGAAGATCTAAATTACCAAACAGCCGAGCAAGGCGATATCACCGCGCAACTTATTCCACTAAGCCAGCAAGCTAATGCGAAAGTGATCACGCGTGAAGATTGTGTATTTTGTGGCAAAGACGTCATCATTGAAGTGTTTAAGCAAGTAGACCCAACCGTTACCGTAAATGTGCTGGTAAATGACGGTGATAAAATGAGCGCAAATGACACCCTCTTTACTGCATCCGGCTGTGCACGTGCCATTTTAACCGCAGAACGTACAGCACTTAACTTTTTACAAACGCTCAGTGGTACCGCAACCACAACAGCACACTACGTTAAAGAACTTGCAGGCACCACTACGCAATTACTCGATACACGTAAAACTATTCCGGGGCTTCGTGCCTTACAAAAATACGCTGTAAAATGCGGCGGCGGCGAAAACCATCGTATCGGTTTGTTTGACGCGTTTTTAATTAAAGAAAACCATATTTCAGCCTGCGGCGGAATTGATAACGCCATTGCAAAAGCAAAGCAAAACCATCCAACAAAAGCGGTTGAAGTAGAAGTAGAGTCACTAACAGAGCTTGAGCAAGCCATTAATGCCGGCGCAGACATCATCATGCTCGATAACTTTACCCCAGCACAAATAAAACAAGCAGTCACACTTACCGATAAACGCGCTAAACTAGAAGTATCGGGCAACATGACCATTGAAACACTACGCACTTATTCACAAGCCGGCGTTGATTTTATTTCAAGCGGCGCACTTACAAAAAACTTACATTCCATTGACCTATCCATGCGATTTCAATGATTATCCAGCAATCAAACTTAACCAACCCAACCCTAAAGTATTGACATTGAAACTAAAAAAGCGTTAAACACGCTAAAAGTACCATTTGAAAAAATGGTACTAATTTAGCTTTATTTAAATAAAAACACAGAACTATCAATATTTTAAAACAAGTTCGTTTATAAAGCACAAGTTACGAACTTTGGCTTTAAATTTAAATTCAGCGCAAATTCAGGCTACTTATGGATCAACATAATAAGCAAGTAAAGTAAGCTATACTAAAGTTGCTTGCCTAGAGCCTAGAAGATCTAAAAAAGGCACTTTAGTAACGCGTTTACAAAGCAACCATAATACTCGCAGAACTCTAAAAATTAACTTTAAAACAACAAAACATGCTTTAAAATTTACGTTTTAGTGCTAGAGTAAGTCTAACTACCTACTCACTGTTAGCAGTAAATAGGTTATTGGAATGGTTTTTTGATTCAAACAGTAAGTAAAACCGTAAATATAATAATTAAACAACAAGCCGGTGTTTTAATTACTCATTTACAACACACTATCCTTTAGGAGAGGAACATGACAAAAATGACACAACAGAAACAACAGGGTTTCACCCTAATTGAATTAATGAGTGTAGTAGCAATCATCGGTATTCTAGCAGCCGTAGCGTTGCCAGCTTATCAAAACTATACGGCAAAATCTCAAGTAACAGCTTGTTTAGCTGAAATCGCACCAGGAAAAACCGCTTTTGAAATTAAAATGAACGAAGGCACTGCTTCAGAAACTATGACTGAAGAGCAGATGGGAATAAATACAAAAGCCTGCTCTGGTGCTGTTATTGAATCTGAACCGGATGATGGCTCTGGAACTATTGTAGGGACTGTTGCGGGAGGGCCAGCAGTTAGTGGCAGGACAGTTACCCTTACTCGCTCAGTTGATGGCGCCTGGACATGTTCATCTGATGCTGATGATGAACATAAACCAACAAGCTGTTAAGAAAACAATTTAGAGCGCATTCAGCGCTCTTTTTTCTGGTTTTAAAATTGACTAAAAATAATAATTTAACAGTTCTTTTTACACCTCTTTTTATTCTAAGTGTACTTTTCTACTTGCCTAACTCTGGTGGTTTTGGTTATTCGCTGCCGTTTAATTCACTCGCTCTTTTGTCACTAGGATTGATCATTTTTGTGTTAGCGCAGTTAGCATGCAAAAATTCTGAGTTTAGTACAGATAACTTCCTTAAAGCAGCGTGCATACTTTTAATTATACTATCTAGCCCTTTACTTTGTAGCAATGAGACTCAGCTCTACAAATCATTCCCACGATTTTTTACAATACTTATCGGTATACTACTTTACTTTGCATTGACCCAACTAAATCCGAATAAAGCTCAATTGAAGCAGTTACTACTGCTGGTTTGTGCATCAACTTTCATAAGCTCTTGCTTTGCACTTTATCAAAATTACTTAATGACTAGCGACAGTTACTTCGCAATTAAAATTGAGTACGGTCGTCCTACAGGTATTTTTCAACAAGTCAATGTTCTGGCAAGCTATACAGCCACTGGCATTGCAGTTTCTTTATATTTATTAGGTTCTGTAAAAAATAAATTGATCATCAATCTACTGCTTGCCTGTACATTAATTAATTCCTGGGTACTATTTTTAACCCAGTCAAGAACAAGCCTTTTAGCTGGTGCTATTATTGCTCTGTACTATCTTTTGTTACTCATAAAAAAAAGAAAGCTAAAAAAACTAACCCTATTAATAGCACTCGTAGGTACAAGCTTAATGCTTGCTAAAACCATCCCCTATAGCGCTGGTAATGATTATGTTACAAAAAAAGAGATTATTAGCTCACCTAAAATTAGAATGTACATCTACCAAGATAGTTTTGAACTATTTTTACAAAAACCACTTTTAGGCCATGGTTATGGCAGCTTTCACAGGAAGATCATAGATTACTCGGCTACAAAAGCAGCGGAAAGGGGTGGTATAAATTATGGGGTTAAAGTTACACACCCCCACAATGAAATATTACTATGGGTGGTTGAAGGTGGTATTATTGCGGGACTTCCGATAATAGTAATTTTTAGCTATTTCTGTTATCTAAC
>NZ_JBQSVO010000016.1:0-42817 GCF_052376275.1 Pseudoalteromonas sp. AOP7-A1-14
GCTTTGTTACATATCAACAGTGCAATATAACGCCCTAAGCCTGAGAAAATAAAAATATACTATCCATTCTGAGTAATTAGCGGGATATTAAAAAAGGTGTAAGAATAAGTGCCATAAATACATTACGGTAAATATGCATGGCAATAAACCTAACTTAGAAAGGTATAAATAACGTTAAATGGTATTTAAAACATTTAACTTCTACATAGTGATTAATATGCCAATTTTTTAGGGCAGATAAAAAAGTGCGTGCAAATAATGCCCACCACCAATGATAACGTTACCACCTCCGGATTGAAGGGAGTTCTTCGACTATTGTCTGATGTCTAGTTAGTCTTGGAGTAACTCGTTACTTATCTGCGCTAGAGCTAAGTCTATTTGGTTTTTTAGAAAGGATTTAAAGCAAAAAGCGAGCATTAATGCTCGCCTTTAAGTTTAGCTTCTATCGATATCGGGTTAAGGTGCCCAATAAACCTCAATATTGATTTCTGGGTGATTTAATACCGCGCGAAGTGGCATATCGTTTACATCGCCACCAGCCTTTGCCGCTTTATATACAGCAAGCTTTTCTTCTCCGCTAATTAACAACTTCACCACTTTAGATTGCGCAATAGCATTTAAAGTCAAAGTCATACGTTCAGTTATTGCGCCGGTAACATCACTTTCAATAGCATTGATAGCACAGACAAGACTATCGGTTTTTAAACCGTTATCCAAACCTTGTGCATGTGGAAATAATGAGGCGGTATGCCCATCAGGGCCCATTCCTAAAATTGTAATATCGAAGGGGCGTTTGAGTGACTGATAAGCACTTTCACATGCTTCACTTCCCTGCTCTGCTGTCGATGCATCATTTTTCATGGTGATAAAATTGGCTGTTGCTGCATGATTTTGTAGAAGCGTGTTTTTAATAAACGCTTCATTACTTTTATCATGACTTGCATCAACCCAGCGCTCATCGACCATAGCCACATCTATACTTGCCCAATCAAGCGCAAGATTTGATAAATGTTTATAAGCTGGTGCTGGCGATGAACCACCTGAAACCATTAATACTGCACGGCCATCAGTTTCAATGCCACTAACTAAACGCTCTTCAAGGCTTGATGATAACGCGTGAGTTAGTGCTTCTTTTGAATCGAAAAACTTTTCTACAATTGCCATTATTTATGCCTTATCGCCAGTATTAAACCAAACGTGATTATTTTCAGCTAATAACTCATCTGCATCATCGGGCCCCCAACTACCTGCACGGTATAAAGAAGGTGCACTTTTTTGCTGCCAACGTTCAATGATTGGATCAATCCACTGCCATGCTTGACGGACTTCATCACGATGTATAAATAATGATGGATTATCTGCTGCGGCATCAAGCATTAAGCGCTTATATGCATCTGAGTGAAAGCCATTACTATAAGCTTGTGATAACTCAATATTCATTGTTACTGGCTCAAGTTGCATCTCAAGGTTATCTAGGCGTTTTGACATCAGGGTAAGTTGAATCGACTCTTGCGGCTGTAAACGAATAACCAAACGGTTCGGTTCAATATCACCTACGTTGTCGTTATAAACGTTATGAGATACTTTTTTGTATTCTACGATAATTTCTGCACAGCGCTTTTTCATGCGCTTACCGGTACGTAAGTAAAAAGGTACTCCCGCCCAACGCCAGTTATCAATGTGCGCACGAATGGCTACAAATGTTTCAGTTTTACTTGCGCCTTCGTTTAACTCTTCTAGATAACCGGGTACAATTTTACCGTCTAAATCCCCTGGCACATATTGACCACGAACAATGTTGTTATCTACATCTTCATCAGTTAGTGGGCGTAATGACTCAAGCACTTTTAGTTTTTCGGTACGGATACTACTGGCATTAAGCTTATTTGGTGACTCCATTGCCACAAGGCAAAGCAATTGTAGCAAGTGGTTTTGCACCATATCACGAAGTGCGCCAGCTTTATCGTAAAAGCCAGCTCGAGTTTCAAGGCCCACTGTTTCAGACAAACTAATTTGAATATTATCGATTGATTTAGCATCCCACATGTTTTCAAATATTGAATTTGAAAAACGTAACGCCATTAAATTCTGTACCGTTTCTTTACCTAAGTAATGGTCAATACGGAATATTTGATCTTCACTAAAAAACTCTGCAATTTTAGCGTTAATTTCTTCAGCTGAATTACCACAGTAACCAATTGGTTTTTCAACAACCACACGGGAGGTTTTAGTAATGAGGTTTTTATTTGATAAAATTTCACAGCAACTACCGTAAACAGCAGGTGGAAGTGATAGGTAAAATACGCGAGACTTATCTTCTTCATGTTCATCTAAAATAGCTTTTAGCTTATCCCAGTCATCATCAGCTTCGGTAACGTTGGTAACAACCGGCACTAAAAAGGCTGAAAAAGCTTTCCAATCCTTGGCGTTAAATTCACCTTTTGCTAAAAACTCTTTAAGTGCAGCGTGTGCCGCATCAATATATTCTGCACATTTTGTATGATCACGAACAGTTGGTAGGATACGCGAACCTTGAGGTAAATTACCCTCTTGGTATGCACGATACATAGCAGGTAATAGCTTGCGTAGAGCAAGATCACCGCCGCCCCCAAAAATGATGATATCAAAAGGATTTAGCATAATTAACTTCCTACGTTGGATATACCCGGTTTTCAGCTACTTTAAAAATAAAGAGCATAGGTATACATACTTGTTATTTAGATGATAGGACCTTGCAGGAAAACTGATATTCAAGCAAAAGCCTTGGCTGTTAGTAAATGAGCCTTAGGGGCCCTGCAATTCCTCTCACAAAAGTACAGGCCCTAAGAACTCCAGCGCTACCCGTTCAAAGGTAATTGGTTTTGGCGTATAGCCTACTAAACTTTTACTGTTTGCGATTCGCTTTGTAATGCGCAATTAAACCGTCAGTTGAACAATCGTGAGCGTTTGAAATGTTATCGTCAAAAAGTTCAGCTTCGATTTTTGAAGCCAACCCTTTGCCAAGCTCAACACCCCATTGGTCAAATGAACAAATCTCTAAAATAATGCCTTGGCAAAATATTTTATGCTCATATAAGGCAATTAAGCGCCCGACTGTTTTAGCATCAACCTTATCTAACAACATTGACGTTGTTGGGCGATTGCCTTTATGAATTTTATGTTTTAGTAATTCAGCAATTTCATCTGCCGACTTACCTTTAGCCGTTAAGTCGGCTGTTATTTGCTCTGCATCCACACCCATCATCATTGCTTGTGTTTGTGCAAAGAAATTCGATAATAAAATATCGTGATGCTTACCCACACTCGTTTGCGGTTCAATAGAGGCGATAAAATCAGCTGGAACAATTACATTACCTTGATGCAAACATTGGTAAAAAGCATGCTGGCCGTTAATACCAGTCATACCCCAAATAATAGGCACCGTTGTATAAGGCACTGTTTCGCCATTAAAATTAACATGTTTGCCGTTACTTTCCATCTCACCTTGCTGTAAATAAGCTGGCAACATATGTAATGCTTGATCATATGGTAGAATAGCTTGCGATTCATAGCCTAAAAAGCTGGTATTCCATACACTTAACAGAGCCATTATTAACGGCACATTTTCATCGGCAGGTGCATTTTTAAAGTGCTCATCGATTTCAAAAGCACCTTCAAGTATTTCTTCAAACGCTTCAAAGCCTAAATATAACGCAATAGGTAAGCCTATGGCACTCCATAGTGAAAAGCGACCACCGACCCAATCCCACATAGTGAATACGTTTTCATCAGCGATGCCAAACGCTGCGGTTTTTTCTAAATTAGTGCTCACCGCCACAAAGTGCTTGGCGATATCTTGCTCTGCGGCTGTTTGTAAAAACCATTCAACTGAAGTTTGCGCGTTAGTCATGGTTTCTGAAGTGGTAAATGTCTTTGATGAGATAACAAATAACGTAGTTTCTGCGTCAAGCTTTTCTAATACAGAGGCTATTTGTACGCCGTCTACATTTGATACATAGTGTACGTTTAATGTCTCATCTGCATTCGATGCCAGTGCTTCTGTGGCCATTTGTGGACCCAAATTTGAGCCCCCCACACCAATTGCAACTACATCTTTAACCGCTTTACCGGTATAACCTTGCCATTGACCACTGCGCACTTTATTTACAAACTGCTTCATTTTAGCCAGTTCACTATTCACAGCATCAGTTATGTTTTCACCATCGACAATAAGGGGGGTACTTGCACGGTTTCGTAATGCAGTATGTAATACAGCTCTGTCTTCGGTGATATTAATTTTTTCACCGCTAAACATTTTTTTGCGCCATGTATCTATGTCGCACTCTTTTGCTAAAGAAATAAGTTGTTTAAACACCGTTTCGTCGACACGTTGTTTTGAAAAATCAAAAAGCAAGCCCGGAATTTGAGTAGAAAACTGCTGAAAACGTGCGCTGTTTGCGGCAAATAAATCTTTAAGATGAACGTCCTTCATCTTAGTTGCACTATTTTGCAATGCTTGCCAACTTGCTAACTTTGTACGGCTACTCATAAATATACCCTCTAAAAACTTGCAACAAACTGATTTACAACTATCTTTTAATTTACTTCGCTTTTCGATAGCGTAATAACATACAAAAAAAGTCAACGATAAGTTAAAATCACAACGCTATCAATTATCCGATTTTATATTTTACAACCGAGATAATAACGCACTTTTACGCTTTTGACACCGGTATCATAAAAATTTTCTCAATTATTTTACTGCTAATTTTGCTGAACATTCGATACACTAATAAGTCTTGATGAAAAACGGGGAAATTAGCTAAGTATTTCATAGTTAATTACTTAGCTTCATTAAAGCATACACACTTTGCTTTAAAAATAGATAAAAGCGGCCGGAAAAACATCAAGTACGGTTAACCACACAAGTGCTAGGCCATAAAAATAAATGACAATAAATAACAACCTATAAGCAACTTTATGAAAGTAACTATTAATGATGTAGCGAAACTCGCTGAGGTTTCCATGAAAACCGTCTCAAGGGTAATTAATAAAGAGCCATCGGTACGTAAAAGGACCTACGACACTGTCATGGAAGCCGTCGCACAACTAAATTATCAGCCAAACTTAGCGGCGCGTAATTTAGCGGGTACTTCATCATTTACTGTAGGTTTAGTTTACGATAACCCAAATGCATACTATGTCATCGACATGCAAAACGGGGTATTGTCACGCTGTAAAGAAGAAGGCTATGAGCTGGTTATTCACCCGTGTAGTTCAACCGATAGCAACATGGAGCATGACTTTAAAACCATGGTTAAACGCTCTCGCTTAGCCGGTTTAGTGCTCACTCCTCCGCTTTCTGAGCAAACCAATATTACCGATATGCTTGATGATCTAGGTATTCATTATGTGCGCGTATTATCAGGGCGTCCAACTGATGACAATCAAGATACCTGCATTTATGTAAATGACTATAAAGCAGCCTATGAAATCACAAGCCACCTATTAAGTTTAGGTCATCTACATATTGGCTTTTTGTGTGGGGATAAAGAACATAAATCGACCACAGAACGCTTTGCAGGTTATAAAGCAGCACTTACTGATCATAATATAACATTTAATCCTGAGTTTATTTATGACGGTAATTATTCGTTTGAGTCAGGCGTTAATGGCGCTAAAACATTATTAGCCAATAATAACAAACTCGCCATCACTGCGTTACTTGGCGGTAATGATGAAATGGCGGCAGGGGCATTATTTGCGGCACGCTTGATGGGCATTGGCATCCCTGAACAACTTTCTATCACAGGGTTTGAGGACTCGCCGTTCTCACGCCAAACGTGGCCAAAGCTCACCACCGCGCATCAGGCCAATGATGTTATTTCACAGCATGCTGCGCGTTTATTATTTACTAAAACCCGTGGAATACGTAACCAAGATAAAGAAATTATTACTTCTTTTACACCATCGCTAGTGGTGCGTGAAAGCTCAGGACCGAAAATACCATAACGCTGCAATAAAAATGATGTTTTGATAACTTCATGTTTTGTATCCGTTATTAACCTATTAATGCTTTTTAAACATTAAACAAAGCTAACCCCCCTCTTAAATTATACACGTTTTCAAAGCCTAACTGAGTCAGGTTAAACGCAGCCTGCTTGGACCGGTTACCACTTCGGCATAACAAAATATAATCGGTGTGTTTTTTAAGTTGCTGTGCAACTAATGCATTCGCCATCCGGCTTAGCGGTATATTAATAACGCGCTCAGCACTCACTCCGAATAGCAGTGGGATATCAGCAACACTGTGCTCATACGGTTCTCGAGTATCAATTATATAGCAGCTTGATTTTTTAAGCATCGCTCTTGCTTGTTTGGGATCTAATTCCTTTGCGTTGATATGCTCTAAACTTTGCGCATAACCACAAAGACTAGCAAATTGATCCATATTAACCTCATCACTGGCCAATTTCTGCTTTGCAAACTCTTCGTCACTCAGATCATTATTTAAAAGTGAATTTAAAAGCGCAGTTTGTTGCTTTTGTACCTGCCAGTTAATTGCAAAGCATTGCTGATAATCATGGCCAGAACAAATCACTGAATCTTCTGATAAACATGCGTTAAGTAACTTTAAAGACTTTGCCATCAATAACGCATTACCGCCTTTAATAGCCGTATTACCGAGCCCCGCAGGCAATAATAAGTCACCACAAAAACAAAATTGTACCTGATTAGTATTATTACAGCGTAGTAAATAGCTCACGCTGTCATCACTGTGCCCTGGAGTCGCTATTGACTCGATAATACATTCAGATAACAAAATCTGAGAAGTGCTGATTGGCCAACCTAAATTATTACTTTCAGTCAAGGTGAGCTTAAGCGCTTCTGTAAGTAGCACTCTCGCTGCGGTACGCTCTTGATGGGCATGTGTGTCAAGAATGGCGACAAGCTGTAAATTTTGCGTTTGCACTATTTTTTCAAGGCGAGGAATAAGCTCAACAATAGGGTCAACAATCACTGCTTGCTTATTATTGCTTACATACAGCCAGCAGCAGGCTCCTTGATGTCTAAATTGAGTGAGCCCTAAAGCGCAAACGTCTTGGAACGGCTCTGTAGAGTCTGATACTACTAAACAGTTAACTGCTAAAATAGTTTTTAATGAACGAATTCGTATACAAGCTTGTTCAATTTCACTTTGCGTTATGCCAGGGCCAAACGATAATCGAATGGCATTTTCACTTTGCCAATCACTCATACCCATGGCATCTAACACAAAACTGCGATTAGCGCCTGAACTACATGCAGAACCGCCACTTACGCGAATACCTGCAGCATCAAACATATCCATGACTTCTTTACTGCTTAAGCCATCAACAGCAAAGTTTAAAGTGGTCGGTACTGAGTGTGAAAAGCTGTGATTAAAAGTTAAAGAACCAAACGTATCGAGTAATGCTTGATGTAGCTGAGTGCGATACTCATACAATATATCCAGTGATTTGAACGTATTGTCATCAGTATCAAGTAATAAGCTAAACAGTTTATTTAAACCTGCAATACCAGGCAGGTTTTCAGTGCCTGAACGCATACCACTTTCTTGCCCACCGCCTGCTATAAACGGGGTATATGCACTGCCCTGTCGAATATACAAAATACCTATGCCTTTGGGTGCATACAGTTTATGGCCAGAAAATGGGGCGTAGTCTATGCTGGTTTCACTTAAAGCCAGCGCCGTTTTACCAAGCGCTTGTACACAGTCTACCATCCAAGCCACATCAGTATTATGACTGCGAATTGCATTTTCTATAGCTGCCAAGTCTTGAAAAACACCGGTTTCGTTGTTCACAGCCATAGTGCAAATCATCAGTGCATTTTTGGCGTGTTTAGCAATAAAGTTACAATCTAATATGCCGTATTCATCTACAGGTATGGCCAAGATTTGTGCATTAATACCTAGTACTTGATTCCAATGCTCTAATGTATTCGGTACGGCTTTATGCTCTGTGGCACCATATAATAATACCGGCGCACGAAGACCGTGATTTTTTGCGGCAATAAGTGTCGATACTACACCAGTTTGAATACCTTCTGTAGCGCCTGAGGTAAAGAGTATATCTCCCGTTGTCGCGCCAATAACCCTACGCGCTTTGCTGCGAGCACTCTCTAATAAACTTTTTGCCTGAATACCCGAGATATGTGATGAAGAAGGGTTACCAAAACAAATTTGCATAGTATGAGATACAACATCGCTAATTGATTTTAACACCGGCGTTGTGGCATTCGCATCAAGATAAATTTGTGAAGTGGGATCATTTTGCAATAAAAATTCAGACATTAAAAGCGCACCATATTACTAAAAAGCATACCTTATAACCCATTCTACATAAATTTAATGGGCTTGGTTATAATCAATTACTTAGTAAGGTGCGCTTTATATATTATTTAATACTATCTATCAGTTTATTATGAGTGATGCTCAATTGCATATTCTTCTTGCTTGGTTGACCAAGCATTAAGTAAAGCCTTAACCAACGACGCAAGCGGTATAGCAAAAAACACACCCCAAAAGCCCCATAAACCACCAAAAAATAGCACCGCAACAATAATAAACACCGGGTTCAAGTCAACCGCTTCAGAGAAAAGTAAAGGCACTAACACGTTGCCGTCCAGCGCTTGAATAATTCCGTAAACAATTAAAATAGTCCAAAACTGGGTTTCTAAACCAAATTGAAATAGTGCTACTGCAGCCACCGGAATAGTGACAAGCGCCGCACCAACAAAAGGAATTAATACAGATAACCCCACTAATACACCGAGTAATACTGCATAACGTAAGTCAAAAATAGTAAAGGCAATAAATGAAGAGGAGCCGATAATTAAAATCTCAAACACTTTGCCACGAATATAATTCATAATTTGCTGATTCATTTCATGCCAAACTTGTAGAATTAAACGTCGCTGTTTAGGTATTAGCTTTTCAGTACTTTTAATCAAATCAAGCTTATCTTTAAGCATAAATAACACTAGTAGTGGTACTAAAATTAAGTAAATAAGCCACGTCACCAGATCTTTTAATGAAGTCAATGATATTGAAAGTAACCGCTGACCAAATTCAATAGCTTTGGTTTCAACACCGGCAACCATCGACTTTACTTGCTCGGCATTAATTAAACTAGGATATTGCTCAGGCAAATGTAGTAAAAATGACTTACCCTGCTCAACCATATACGGCGACTCTTGTACTAAATTAGTAGCTTGCTGCCAGAGTACTGGGCCAATACCAATAATTAAGGTCAACATCAAACCACTAAAAATAAGCATAACGATAATGGTGGCGGTCACGCGGCGTAAACCAAAACGTTCTAAGTGTACAACTGGCCAATCAAGTAGATAAGCAATCACCAATGCAACTAAAACCGGCACGATAAAAGCACCAAAGAAATAAAACATTGCCATTAGAGCAAGTAATAAAAATAACAGAGTTACTGAATGAGGATCTGAAAACTTTCTTTCGTACCATAACTTTACATATTCAAACACGTTTTGGCTCCACAGTAAGCAAATGATGCTGCTGTTTTAATTGATATTGAAAATAGTATTTTTTTAAATACCGCTCAATGTCATGAGTTGATTGACCTGTTGGTAATTGAAACACAATACCTTGCTGGCTTGTTAATGCCTCACGTAACCCTAATTTAAACTGAATAAATAGTTGCGGGCATTTATATTGTTGTAAGTTGTATTCTAACACTAGCAAAATCTCCAACAAATAAAATGAATAATTAATTGCATAACAAAGGTCTTTTTTAAACTGCTCGCTATCAAAAAAAGAACTTTCTCTTAAAACCCGCTCTGCAATAGTTTATCCTTGAGGTATAAACAGCAGTAAGGATACGTTAATACTTAGTACTCATAATAAAACGCAACTACTCAGTAATCCAACATTAAAAGAGGTTACGGGTATAAAAAGCAAATTAACAGAGGTGAACTGCCACCTTTTTATCATATGGTTAGTGCTAGGGAGTCTGAGGGGAATTTAAAAGATAGCCTGATGACACAGTAAAGCGATTACTTGATAAACATAATTTGTATCTCGGTTTACTCGCTAAATATAAAGGTGTTTTTTGCGAAACTCATTATCAGCATAAACCGTGTAGCGCTGTGTATAAAATCTTATAGGCCACAGGTTTAAGCATTATGGGTACTGGCTTTTACAAAATATACTAATACAGAACAGGATGTTAAATATAATCGTTTTATGGAGTTTATGGTGTAGGATCTGCTCACTATAAAACTTCAACTGTATAAATTAATTACATAAGTTTATTAGGTTTTACTAGTAAACGAGATGGCAAAGCCAATAAAGCGTTGATACTTCAGTATAAACGAAGTTGTTCATTTATTAGTTTTTATAACGTGAATTGAACGTTATTAAGCCTAATGGAGTCACAATAAAAAGCTTTATCAATTATGTAAAAAATAGCAGAGCCTATCGTGATGACATAGACATTACGAAACTAATGCTCGATGAAATTATTAACAAGGAATAAAATGCAGCTAAAATCAGCCTTTATTACACTGTGCAGCGCACTACTTACATTTAGTGTACTGGTGAGTGAGCCATTAAAGGCACAAAATAGTTTTCAGTTGCCTGATTTAGGCACTTCAGCATTACAAGCATTGCCACTTGAAAAAGAACAAGCGATTGGCAAGGTAATGATGATGCAAATCCGTGGCTCGTCACCAGTAGTGAACGATCCTGTTTTAGATGAATACTTAACGACCATTGGCCGAAAACTGATCGCTAATGCTAGTGATGTGCGCTTTCCGTTTTCATTTTTTTGGATCAACAACCCCGAAATTAACGCCTTTGCCTTTTACGGCGGACATGTTGGCGTACATACAGGATTAATCGCACAATCAGATAACGAAAGCCAATTTGCATCAGTGCTTGGCCACGAAATTGCCCACGTTACCCAGCGTCATCTAGCACGTCGCATTCAGCAACAACAAGATAATAGTGCCTTAACAATTGCCGGCATGATTGCCGGAATACTAGCAACGGTAGTATCCCCTGATGCGGGTATTGCGATAATTTCAGCTAATCAAACCCAGGCTGCATTTAGCCAATTAACTCATAGCCGCTCTGCAGAGCAGGAAGCCGACCGTATCGGTATGCAAACTCTAAATAATGCAGGGTTCGACCCTTACGCATCGAGCGAGTTTTTAACCAAACTAGCTGCGCAAATTCGCTATCAATATAAACCACCTGCATTCTTGCTTACTCACCCGTTACCTGAAAGCCGAATATCTGATGTACGTTTACGTGCTCAGCAGTACGAAAAGCGCCAATACCCCACAAGTTTAAATTTTCACCTTGCCAAAAACCGAGTTATTGCTCGTTATCATCAAGACCCTGAAGGTGCAGAAAACCAATTTAGAAAGCTCATTCGTGAAAACAGTTTTTATAACCTAACAGCGCTTAATTATGGTCTGGGTATTAGCCTATTAGATCAAGAAAAGCTCGATGAAGCCGCGCCTATTTTAAATAAGTTATTGGCTGATGATCCAAAAAATTTATTTTATATCGACACCCATACCGATTTACTCATAGCCCAAGAAAAAGCTGACGAAGCGGTTAAGTTTTTAGCGCCACTGCATGATAATCGTCCTAACAACCAAGTGATCACTTTAAACTATGCTAATGCCGCAATAGAGGCAAAGCAATATAATGTTGCAGAACGAGTACTAAAATCATTTTTGTTAGCAAAACCTAACCATAGCTTAGGCAAGCAATTGATTGCGGATGTATATAAAAAGCAGGAAAAATTAGCCGCCTATCATGAAGCTCACGCAGATGTACTGTCGCAATACGGCGCCTATTTAAAGGCTGCTGATGAAATACAAAAAGCCCTTAACTTTGTTGAGCCAGGGGAGCTTAATAAACAGCAGCGTCTCAAAGCATTGCTAACACAATACAGGAAAATGCAAAAAGAACTCGCGAGACTTTAAGTCTCGTGCTGCATGGCCTAAAATAGCGCTACTTTATTTAATTGGATTGTTACTATGTCAGTTACTATTTATCATAACCCACGCTGTTCTAAATCTCGTGAAACACTTGCTTTATTAGAACAACAATCAATTCAGCCTGAAATTGTTGAATACCTTAAAACACCGTTAAATAATGAGCAAATTACCACTTTAGTGAAACAACTCGGCTTTTCGTCTGTACGCGAGTTAATGCGTACCAAAGAAGATACTTACAAAGCCCTTGATTTACAAAATCAACACGATGAGAATGTACTTATCAATGCGATGGTCGATAACCCTAAATTAATTGAACGCCCTATTGTAGTTAATAACAATAGAGCAGCATTAGGCCGCCCACCTGAAAATGTATTAAGCGTACTTTAATGAACGTTAATATCGTTGTTTTGTACCATTCTAGCCATGGCTCTGTTGCAGCTATGGCCAATGAAATAGCCGATGCTATTGAAAATCAAGGTGGGACAGCATTACTGCGTACCTTTGTTGCAAAAGAGTCTCACGATATCGTGATAACAAAAGATGACTTAATAGCCTGTGATGCACTTGCCTTTGGCACACCGACTCGTTTTGGCATGATGGCCTCACAAGCAAAAGTATTTTGGGAAACCACCAGCGATTTATGGTTAAAAGGGCAACTCATAGATAAGCCAGCATGTGTCTTTTCATCGTCAAGCAGTATGCATGGTGGTAATGAAGCAACGTTACTGAATTTATCATTGCCACTATTACACCATGGAATGATGCTCCTTGGCGTGCCCTACGAAGTCCCTGAGTTATTAACCACACAAACCGGTGGCACCCCCTACGGAGCAAGTCACGTTGCAGGGGCAAAAAATAGTGCACAGCTGAGCAAAGACGAAATAAAAATCTGCCAAAGTGTTGGCCAGCGCCTAGTTAAAATAGCGAGAAAACTACAATGACAACATCGCCTAGCGATTTATCTGTAAAGCAAACACCTAAAAAATCAATTACCTTAAAATTTCAACGCACTGCAATTATTGGTTATGTTGGCTTGTTAATTTTAATGCCGCTGTGGTTATTTTTTATTGCCCCACGAGATGGGCATAGTAATGGTTTTATGTTTGCGGTGTATATCCTGCCTTTATTATTACCATTAAAAGGCATTATTCAAGACAAACCTTACACTTATGCGTGGGCTAACTTTATTGTTATGTTTTATTTTATTCACGGTTTTACCTTACTGTGGGTCGCGACTGATGAGCTGGTATGGGTATTACTTGAGTTGTTATTTGCTAGCATGATGTTTATTGGCTGCACATATTATGCACGCCACCGTGGACAAGAGTTAGGACTTAAAATACGCAAATTAAAAGAAGAGCTAGCGGAAGAAAAAGCCGCTCACGAGCAAGATAAATAATCATTAAAAAACGCGCTATCTAAGCGCGTTTTTTGTGGTATATATTTATGCCGAATGCTATTTACGATGTGTTCATAAATATTCAGCTAAACAAGTTCACTCAAGGTCGCAAGCGCAACAATGCTCGCTAAACCTAACTGCCCTACTAAGCTCACAAATGAAAAAAAGCGCAATACGAATAGCCCAGCTGGGTGCTTTAAATGTGGATATAAGGCGCAGCGTTTTAAACTCATAGCAAAGAAAAAACACACCACCGAGAGCATTGTTAAGCCCAATGTCAACTCGCTTTTTATAGCAAAATCGTCATCAAAAAAGAAGAACAACTGTAACGGTAACAATATAGTGACGATGGCATGTAAGGCATGCACTTTTTTAATACGAGCAAACTGCCCATCTGGAGATAATTCTTTTATACCAAAATCACGCTCTAAGCATTTAACTAGCTGCGTTGCTTTAATATTCACCGCAAGGCGATAGCAACTGAGCCCATCGTTATTGCGCACTCTAAAATCGTAACCCGCTTTAAGTAGCAGTACCATCAAGGGTTCATTTTTAGCGATAACCGCATAATGTAGTGCGGTGTTACCCAGCTGGTCTTTTTGCTTTTTATTTTGCTTATCTAGTAATGTTTGTACTAAATCAACAAAGCCATTTTCTGCGGCCCACATAAAAGCTGTTTTCTCGTTTTCATCTGTTAAGGTACCCGTAGCACCTTGTTCAATAAAACGCATAGCCATAGTTTGCTTGGCATTAGAACCACTCAAGTGAGCTAACAACGCTTGTTCTAAAAGCACCACAGAGTCGACATCAGGCGACACTTGCCTTAATAAGGTAAAGTAATCTTCACCACCAGCTACTTTTTGTGCTGCCAGTTCGCTAAGCTCTGTGATATCAGCAACAGAATCAGGAATAAATAAACTTAAACGCTCTCTAAAATCAACTTCTTTCCAAAGCGACAAGATATCTTCTGCACTAACTTTACTGCCAGAACTAAGTGCATACTCGATAATCGTAAAATAACGCTTGTTAAATAGCTGAGAAATTAACGAAATAGGCGTATCAATCTCAGCTTGCGCACTAATGCTAGCGTATTTTTCTAAGCGTTGGCAAAGCATTAGCACTAGGCTTTCAGGGGTATATTCATTAGCATAAAAGTGTTCTTTTGCCGCTGCAATATAATGCTGAGCAGATTCGTCATACTCGCCAATATGCTGAAAATAACATTCTTCAAAAGGTTCAAGCGGGGTAAGCCAAGTAAGATAATATAAAGGCGGTAATACAGTTGTGCAAACTCCATCATCTTCTTGGGTTGAGCGACAAGCAGGCCACGCTTCTAAGGCGTCCAAGATAAAGGCACCGTTTTGCTCTATTAGCCCTTTTAGCAATAACGGGTATTCTTTTGGCCAAATCAGTACATTTTCCATTAAAGCAACACAACTCCAGTGTATATTGACAGGTGTTTGGATTAGCAGGCAGTTATAGCAAACACAAACTGACACTGCGCTTAACATTGAGATTCTACCACACCCTTCACTCCACGCTAGCGCAAAGTAGGTGATTTTTATAGAAAATGATAAATAACATCAGTTGCTCATAAAGCCACTTTGTTGTAGGTTTACAGAGCAACTTTAATCACTTTATTTAGTCACCTAACTTTAAGGCTATCGATATGCAAGCATGGCACATAGTTGTAATTTTTATCATCGTATTTGCCGTCGTCATTGGCAATATCATGTTACTGAAAAAAACAGCTAATATGGAGTTTAAAAAAACATCCACAGATAAAGCTGACCACGATGATGATAATAACGACGAGTCACCACAAAAAAACCTTAAACCTTAACTTTTCACCAAGGCTTTGCATCACAGGGAATGCCTGCTGAACTTTAGATCTTTGGCTATTTACTTAGCTTTTTAAACAACTCTTTGGCGGCTCTACCCATATTATCAAGTTCTTCACGCGCTTCACAATGACGGGCTTTTAGGGCGCAAGCTGAGTTAACCCTATTGGGGCGCGGCTCCGGCCAGTTCTAAATAAATCTAAGTTCACGCTTTTTACCTACACGACACGCTTTTTTCCTACACGAGGAGATCCTAAGCTATGTAATTGTGCCCTACTACCAACTCCGCTTAGGTATTTCGAAGGCTAAAACACTGCATTCGCGTGTTCTGTGTTACAAATATTCGCCCTTCAGATTCAACTTGAGGTATTTTCATGAACATTCATTTTTAAAACATAAAAAATAAAATAATAACGCTGTAAAACTGAGCCATACTGTTAACTTGTAAAGTTTAGGTAAAATAAATACGAATTTTAGCCATCTAGACGTTGAAGCATCTTATTAAACAACGTAATATGTTCAAACTTTGAGTTTAACTCGCTTTTCTTATGAGATTTTTTAAAGATGATTGATATAAAACACCTAAAGACTATTTCTACCCTTAAAGAGACAGGCTCTTTAGTAAATACTGCCCGGGGACTATTTTTAACTCAATCGGCTTTATCTCATCAAATTAAAGATTTAGAAAATAAGCTCGACTGCCAATTATTTGAGCGAAAAACCCAACCGGTGCGCTTTACACCCCAAGGGATGTTGCTGCTTGAACTGGCAAATGAAATACTGCCGCGCGTAGAAGCAACTAAATGCCGATTAAAAGAAAGCCTGAATCAGCCAATTTCACAACTGCGTTTAAGTGTTGAATGTCATGCTTGTTTTCATTGGTTATTGCCAACAATTAAAGAATTTAATAATTTTTGGCCTGATATAAAAGTTGACTATGAGCGCGGCTTTAGCTACGACGCTATTCCAGACTTATTAAATGATGAACTTGATTTAGTATTAACTTCTGATATTCGTGAACCTGACAAACTCGAATATGCTCACCTATTTGACTTTAAGCTTAAGCTTATTGTCGCACCCGACCACGAGCTGGCTAAAAAAGCCTATGTCACCGCGCTTGATCTAAAAAACGAAACAATTATCTCGTATCCTATTCCTCGTGAACGCCAAGATATATTTAAGCACTTTATTCAAAATGCACGCTTTGACGGCACGCTAAAAAATGTTGACCAAGGTTTGTTGATATTTCAATTAGTCAGCGCCGGAATGGGTGTTGCAGCATTACCTGACTGGTTAGTCACACCTTATGAAAGCCAAGGCTTAATAAAGTCAATTCCGCTTGGTGCGCTTGGTTTAACCCGTCCAATGTATTTAGCTATGAAAAAAAATATGAAAGATAACCCCGTTTATCGTCACTTTTTAAATACCTGCAAGCTAAATAACGGTCGATAAAATCCATTTTTCGCAGTAGCATAGTGAAAACTTTTTATATGTGTTTCTGCTATGTTTGAACTTAAAAAAATAATAGGTGCGCTAATAATGCCACTGCCGCTAGTTGGCGTTTTGACCCTGGTTTTCTTAATTATGGCGCTCAGAGGCAGTAAACTTGCAGGTACGCTAGGCTTATTAAGTATTACTAGTTTGCTAGCCCTATGCACACCCTTTGTAGGGCAATTTATTGTCGCGCCACAAAACCAAGTAGCACTGCATTTTGAGGTAAAAAAACATAAATCGGTCGATAAAATAGTGGTACTTGGCTGTGATATAATACCAAATTCCATCCTTGCGGCTAACAGCCAACTTGGTAACTGTGCCAAAAGCCGCTTAATTGAAGGGCTGCGGCTAGCTTATTATTACCCTAAAGCCCAATTAATTGTATCCGGTGGTGGTTACGGTAATGTCACAAACAGCAATTTAATGCGTCAAACCGCTATTAGTTTAGGGGTTAACGCAAAGCGTATAAAGCAAAACCCAGCCGCAATGGATACCGCCGATGAAGCTAAATTCTTAGCCCCTACATTAGTTGATTTTGATGTTGCATTAGTTACCTCAGCGAGTCACATGCCAAGAGCTAGCGATTTATTTTACACACAAGGCGTCAACGTGATACCCGCAGCCACTGACTTTCATGACTTTAGTCAGTGGCCAGGCCATAAGCAGTTTATACCGAATGCTGATGTGTTATTGGCTGTGACCCGCCATTGGCATGAAGTTATCGGTAGTGCTTGGATTGCAGTGCGCCGCTGGGTTACCCCAGAGGCACTGTAACTGCATGTGTATTAAAGAGTACTTAAACAGGGTTATCTATATCAATAAAAGTAACATCAAAGCCATGCTCTAGTGCTAATAACTCTCCAAGAGCTTTAACGCCATAACGCTCAGTTGCGTGATGCCCTGCGGCAAAAAAATCGATGTCCTGCTCTCGAGAGCTATGAATAGTTTGCTCTGAAGCTTCACCAGTTAAATATGCATCTACACCTTGGCTTGCTGCTAAATCGATATAACCTTGGCCACCGCCAGTACACAAAGCAATGGTTTCAATTGGTTCATTTCGCACTAAACTAGTTAATGGTTCACGTCTTAACACTTGTGTAATTTTTGCTGCAAATTGCTCACCACTCATCGCCTGCTTTAACCGCCCTTTAACCGCAACGCTATTATTTACAGGCTCCAACCCTGTTTCAAGCTCAATATCAAGCAGCTTTGCCAGCTGTGCATTATTACCAATTTCAGGATGAACATCCAACGGCAAGTGATAAGCAAATAAATTTATATCATTAGCGAGTAATGCTGATATTCGGCGTTTCTTCATGCCGGTAATTGGCTGTGGCTCGCCTTTCCAAAAATAACCATGATGAACTAAAATGGTATCAGCGCCTTGCTCAATAGCGGCATCGATAAGTGCTTGGCTTGCAGTAACGCCTGTGACAATTTTTTTGATTTTCATGCGCCCTTCAACTTGTAAGCCATTTGGGCAAAAGTCTTTTATCGAATCTGGCTGTAAAATTGTGTTTAATAATTGATGAAATTTTTTACGCTGCATTTCTTACCCCACATTAGTATTAGATTTGTGCAAATTTTGGCGTTTATGAAGCTAAAATGAAAGGAAAATCGCAAAAAATTGAAAAGTAAGATAAAAATAGGTATAAATACCTATTAATAATCTGTGTTTACAACGTATAGGGTCTCCACTGATGAGCAAGCTAGATAAAACAGAAGTGTTAAACGCCTTTGAAGCCGCTTATGAAGCAGCCAATGGTAAAAAACCTGATATCACCACAAAATCAGGTTGGTACAGCATCGATGGCGGAAAAAACTTGCGCCTTGCCGATATCGCTGAACTAACTGAAGAACTGTCTTCAGGAAAAAGTGCAGGTAAAAAGCCTGCCGCTAAAAAAGCGCCGGTAAAAAAAGCTAAAACAAACACTCCCGTGCCTGCTAAAAAAGCCTCATTTACTGTTGTTAAAAGCAACGATGACGGCTATATCGCTGAAGAGCTATGGATAGTAGCGCTTGCTGAAAAAGATCACGATTGTCGCCTACCGCGTGGTGTTGTGTGATTTAAAGTAATACATTTTATAGTAAAAACCGCTTTTAAGCGGTTTTTTATGTCTAGACTTTCGTAGATAGCTATAAAAAAGCGACAATTAAGTCGCTTTAACTGTACTTTTAACGCTGATAATTACTTTTTTCAAAGTACATTTTTTCGCGTTGTTTTTTGCCTACTTCATTCATCGTGGCGGCATTGAATAATCGACCGTTGATCATAGTGTAATCAACTTTGTCTGTAGCACGGATATTGATCAGTGGGTTGCCATCAATCACTATCAAATCGGCAAGCTTACCGACTTCAAGCGAGCCTATATTTTTATCAAGGCCAATATATTTAGCTGGATCAAGCGTCGCTGCTCGAATAGCTTCAAGTGGCGTCATACCGCCTTGTGCAAACATCCAAATCTCCCAGTGAGCTGCTAAGCCTTCGCGTTGACCATGAGCCCCTAAGTTTACTAATACACCTAAATCTTGCAGCTCTTTTGCTACGCGGGCGTTATTAAAGTGATTGTAGTGATGATCTGGCGCTTTTACTCGGCGCATTGAACGTGGTAGTAATTGGTTTTTTGGTACAAATTTACTCAACCTTGGATGATTCCAAACATCGGTTTTATCGTACCAGTAGTTTTCACCCCAAATACCTCCATAAGCAACACCTAAAGTTGGCGTATAACCGACATCACTTTGTGACCAAAGCTGTTTAATGTCGTCATAAATATTAGCAACTGGAATTGAATGCTCAATACCGGTATGACCATCCACAACCATCGTTAAGTTATGTTGTAATAACGAGCCACCTTCTGGCACCACCATCATTTCAAGCTCGCGGCCAGCTTCAATTACTTGTTGGCGCTGCTCACGACGCGGTTGGTTATATGATTTAACACTAAACGCTCCTACTTTCTTTAAGCGCTCAAGATGAAATTTCGCATCATCCAATGAATCAATATGCGAGGTATAGCCCGGCATATTAGCGCCATACAAAATAGTGCCGGTGGAAAATATACGTGGGCCAACAATATCCCCCGCTTTTTGCATTTCACTGGCTACAAAAATTTCAGTGGTATCATTTGAAGGGTCGTGAATTGTGGTCACACCAAGAGACAAGCCGGCAAAGTTTTTCCAGTTTTGCTGTGGGATAATTTCATCGCTACCTTGTGAGCCATGTGCGTGGGCGTCGACAATACCAGGCATAATAGTTTTACCCGATACATCAATCACTTCTGCCCCTTTAGGAATGCTCACGTCAGCAGCACTGCCAACGGCTTTAATATGTTTACCATCAGTGAGTAGCACGCCATCTTCAATAACTTGCTCACCCTGCATGGTGATTATACGTGCGCCCGTTAAGGCAATCATACCTTTAGGTTCAGCCATTTTAGTACTAAAACCAATGCTTTCGCCGCTTTTCACTTTAAAGTCGGCGTCATCGGCTTGTTGAATATTAAATACACCGTCTAAGTTAGCATGATAAAGCTCAGGGCCAAGCGTCCAATACAACTTATCGCTAGTCGCACTCCAGCTAATGTTCTCACCGGCGCGAACAGATAGTTGTTCAATTGGAAACTGGCTGTCTTTTGGGCCTATATTAATAGTTTTACCGCTTGCAACTAAAGGAGTAACAAATACCTTAAAACGCTCTGCAAACGCTAAGTATTTGCCATCTGGAGAGACTCTAAACTCAGTAGCGTGCTCAGATTCATAAAGTTTAGTTATTTTTTTAGACTCAAGTTCAACCGCACTTAATGTCGGTTTAGGCCACGGACTCATCACAAATATGCGTTCGTTATTAGCGCCGAACTGCGGTTGATAACCACTTTTAATAATAAGCTCAGATTTGCCTCCTTTTGCGCTAACACCATAAATACCCGGATGTAACGACCAATCTGGATTTAAAATACTGCCACCTGACGCTTTACGATAAACTACGGTTTTACCATCAGGGCTAAAAGTAGGCTCTACATATTTACCCGGTTCTTCGGTAATCGTATCGCCGCGGCCACTGTGCGCTGACACAACACGCACTGCACCTTGTTCGTTGTCATCCCAAGTTACATAAACGATTTTTTTACCATCGCGTGAAAACTGTGGAAATAGCTCAAAATGTTCATCTTGTTTAGTTAAACGTTTTATTTTTCCTGATTCTAAATCACGTTTATAAATATGCCCAAGCGCTTCAAAAATGGCCGTATCTCCATCAGGAGATACTTGCACGTTACGGAGCATTTTTACGTCAAATTCATCGCTGTCGATATTTTGTGTAAAGCGTACTGCTTTTTGAATTTTTTTACTGGTTTGTACTTCAAATGGCACTGTGCCAACATCGCCATTTGTAACGTCAAGTTTATGGATAGTACCACCAGCCCAAAATACCAGCTCTTGGTTATCTGGCGTCCACGCAATAGTTGGGTAAACACCATGAATAGCCCATGTTTCTTGCATATCTCGCTCAAGTTTATCGTAAAGTTTGGTATGCTTTCCTGAGGTTAAATCATATAAATATAAGCTTGTTTGGAAATCATCACGCTTAATATACGCCAGCTTTTTACCATCTGGTGAAGGGGTTGGCCGAATTGCGCCACCCATGCCGTCAATAATGGTTTCTATTTCACCCGTTTCACGGTCATAGCGTTTAATTTTATAAATACCGGCTACAGAATCTTTTGAGTAATGAAAGGTTTTACCCGGTGTTGCATCATGCGAAAAATAAACATACCGGCCACCAGGTGAGAACATTGGCTCGCCTAAATCTTTTTGGTCGTCCGCGCGCTTGGTTAACTGTACACCTTTACCACCGGCTTTATGATAAAGCCATACTTCACCGGCACCGAGTGAACGCGTTGCAGTAAAATGCTTACGGGCAACAATATAATCACCATCTGGACTCCACGCGGGGCTATTTAATAATCGGAAGGTTTCATCAGTGACAGCTGTTTGGTTTTCGCCGTTAATATCCATCAGCCAAATGTTATCGCCCCCCCCTTGATCAGAGGTAAACGCAATATGTTTACCATCAGGGCTAAAACGTGGCTGCATTTGCCATGCAATATCAGTGGTTAATAGCGTAGCTTTTCCGCCACTTGCCGGCATTGTGTAAATATCACCGAGTAAATCAAACACAATCGTGTTGCCATCTGGGCTGACATCGACATTCATCCAAGTGCCTTGTGAGACACTAATATTAGCATCAACAAATTGACCTTGTGGTGCATTAACTTGCCATTTTTTATCTTCGCTCGATTCCTGAGCTTGAATTTGCCCTGTAAAGGCAAATGACACAGATACCGCTAACGCAGTTCGGAGCATTGTTTTCATGGTATTCTCGCTTGTTATTACTTATTGTTATTACTTATCCTAATATTGATTGCAACAAAAAGCACAGCAAGATTCCAGTATTACGTGTTAAATACCCCGGTTTAAACGATTAATGCCATTTTATAGGGTCAAATTGATAATAGTTAACCAACAAGCGATATATTTGTGGGTCATATTGGCGCAGTTCACTGGGTTTTTCTAAAAAAGTTTCAGTGAGTACCGCAAAAAACTCAGCCTCGTTAGTCGCACCATAACTATGAATTACATGGGGCATATTATAAGCGACATGACTTTTTAGTTGAGTAAATGCATGACTAAATACCCTTCCCCACTCCTTATAGTCTGCTGAACTGGTTAATAATGGAGTGCCCGTGGTTTTACCTGTTTCTTGGTCAAGCTGATGGGCAAATTCATGAAAGACTAAGTTATGGCCGTCACTTGGCAAGCGGTTACCTTCAAGTACATCATGCCAGCTAAGTACCAAAGTACCACCGGGCCAAGATTCACCTTGTCGCACAGTATTATGATAACTCACAAGCCCAGCACCATCACGAGAGGTTTGAGCTGCATAATAAGCACTCGGATATAGCAAGATTTCTTTTACATTTTGATAAAGTGGCCATGGCTTATTAAGCACCAAAACACAGGCATCTGCTGCAACAATTAATTTCATTGCGTCATTAAGTACTAATCCATCACAACCAACAAAACATTTTTCATGCAAAAACCAAACAATATGACGCTCAAGTTTTTGCCGCTCTGCATCAGTCATTTTTTGGTAAATAGGCATAGAACGTAACAATATTGTTTTTTGGTTTTCATTTAAAAGCGTTGCTTGATACTTTTTTTGCCATAACTGGTTTTGAATACTCGGCCAACGCCAATAAATAACTACAAACGCAAGCAATGTGAGAATTAATAACCCATTTATCATGGTACGACCTAATTAATTATAATAACTAGTTAATATGTCCGAAATGGATAAATTTCAATCTATTTAAGAATAAAACCGTTTTTGAAAGGAAATAAGCTTCACGTAAACAAAACCCATCATTGGTGGCCTGCTGTTGTGAGATGAGCTAGAACAAGTAGTCTAGCTTTCTGTAAAGTCGTCGTTTAATAATAGCTTTAAGTTCGCCGACATTAGAAAAACCAAGCAAAATATAATATCTAAAAAAAACAACCTTGCCATCAATTTAGCAGGAATCATTGCAAAAAAGTGTCATCTGCTTGTTTAGTGCAGCAATAAACTGTGCAACATGTAAACCATCCATTAGAGCATGGTGAACATCAATCGACATAGGTATTTCACCGGTTTGATCGTCGTACTGGCCAAATACTATTTTTGGAATAGCAAGGCTTGAACCGTGAGTTACAGCATGTGAAAAGCTGGTAAAATTAAGCCACGGTAATACTGAGATATGAACTAAATCTGGTTGGCCTTCTGTCGCCTCAAATGCATCACAAAAAAGGGCTTGTTCTTTGGCATCGCGACTGGCTTTTTTAGCATGATTTATAAAGTCTTGGGCGTTGTCGCAAGTATTAAAGTAACTGAACCGAAAGGTATCATCATCAGCAAGTTCAACAACACTAGCTCTTATTGTATCGAGCTGCCAAGGTGAGTTGTTTACTATTCGTTGTCGCATCGGTGCATATGCATTGCACGCAAGCAATGTCGTATAAATATACCCGTGAAAAAAAGAATACTGCTGCGATTTACAATAATTATACAGCTCCCTAATTGGCAACTTAATACAAACATTAAAATAAGGCTGGCTAAAGTCTTTAAAAAGCGCAAAATGCTGGCTGCGTGGCCAATTTGCTAAATCGATGGGTGTCATTTTTAGCTTAAATAGGGGTAAATGCGAATTGTAACGTGGTTTTTTAACCAAATAAAGTAAGAGCGTGAAAGTTCACGCTCTTACTAATTTATAGTATAACTTACAAACCGTTGGTAATGATCTCTTGAGCAAGTTCATCAGCAATAATATGCGTCGATTTTTGCTCTTTTTCACTACGAGCAAAAATTTCAGTTAAAGTGTTATAAATCCCTTCGACATGTTTATTTGAAGCCGCTTCGCTGTAACCTTCTGGCGCAGTTTCGTAATACACATTAATAATACCACCGGCGTTAATTACGTAATCAGGGGCATATAAAATACCTTTTTCACGAATAATTTCACCGTGGCGCGATTCTGCTAACTGATTATTTGCACAACCCGCAATAATCGTTGCTTTAATACGTGGAATAGTTTCATCGTTAATCGTTGCACCTAATGCACACGGTGCATATACGTCAACATCAAGGTCATATATCTCGTCAATACTTACTGCTGTTGCAGTAAAGTCGTTAACAACGCGGTCAATAGCAACTTGATTAATGTCGGTTACAAACAGTGTTGCCCCTGCCTCATGTAAATGCTTACATAAACCATAGGCCACAGCGCCTAAACCTTGCACTGCTACTTTAATACCCGTTAGATCCTGATGACCACGTTGATGTTGTAACGCTGCTTTAACACCTAAAAACGTACCGTAAGCTGTAAACGGTGATGGATTACCGCTTTTACCCTCAAGACCTAATACATAATTAGTTTCTTTGTTCATTAAGGCAACATCAGCACAGTTGATATTTACATCTTCTGCTGAGTAGTAACTGCCACCTAAACGTTCAAGCTGGCGACCAAAGGCACGAAATAGCTGCTCTGATTTAATTTCTTTTGCATTACCGATAATCACTGACTTACCACCACCAAATGGTAAACGCGCAACGGCATTTTTATAAGTCATGCCTTTAGATAAACGCAGTGCATCGACAACTGCATCATCATCGCTTGCGTAATCCCACATTCTACATCCACCAACAGCAGGACCTAAATTAGTGTTATGGACGGCAATAATTGCGCGTAAGCCAGATTCTTTATCTGCACAAAAAACCACTTGTTCGTGGTTATCAAAGTCAACTCGATTAAACACAGCCACTTTATATACTCCGAAATTTGTAACCCATGAAAGGGTGTGAGCACTGAAATTGCCGAGACTTTACCACTTCAAATTAGTGCTTACTAGTATATGAGATGATAAAACTAAACATACTTTTCAAACTGAAATAAACAATCAAAAAACAAGAAAATAAAGAATAAATAAATCACATTAAAACAAAATTAAAGATTTATTATTCAATTTAATTTCAGTGTTTCAACATTTACTTTACGTGACCGTAAACGGCAACCATAGCGTAAACAAAAAAGGACACTCAGAACATAGCTAAGAATACTAAAAATATAGAAGATATAAAAAGGTAACAGCTAGGCCGCCGTGTAGGCTAGGCGTTTGTGGAGGAATCCTTAAAGCACAAAAAAGCGGCATTCTCAGGCTTGAGTATGCCGCTTTTATACTTATCTTTTCAGATGCTACATTTTACTGAAGCTTACCGTCAAGCTCTTCAATTTTAGCTTTCCAAATTGCAGGACCTTGAGTGTGGGCATTCGCGCCTTCACTATCTACAGCAACAGTAACTGGCATATCTTCAACTTCAAACTCGTAAATAGCTTCCATACCTAAGTCTTCAAAGGCAACTACACGGGCCTTTTTAATCGCTTTAGATACTAAATAAGCAGCGCCACCAACAGCCATTAAATACACTGATTTGTTGTTTTTAATAGACTCAACCGTTGCAGGGCCACGCTCAGCTTTACCAATCATGCCAATAATGCCGGTCTTTTCTAACATCATATCAGTGAATTTATCCATACGTGTTGCCGTGGTTGGACCCGCAGGGCCTACCGCTTCGTCGCGTACTGCATCAACGGGACCTACGTAATAAATAAATTTATTATCAAAGTCAACACCGTCAGGTAAGCCTTCACCTGAGTTAATCATATCTTGTAAGCGCTTATGAGCTGCATCTCGGCCAGTTAAAATCGTGCCTGAAAGCAACACTGTCTCGCCCATCTTCCACTCATGCGTGTCTTCTTTGGTTAGCGTATTTAAATCAACACGGCGCGTACCTTCACCCACTTCAAAAGTCACTTCCGGCCAATCTTCAAGTTTTGGTGCTTTTAAATCAGCAGGGCCTGAGCCATCTAAGGTAAAGTGTACGTGGCGTGTAGCTGCACAATTTGGGATCATAACTACAGGTTTTGAAGCAGCATGAGTAGGTGCTGTTTTGATTTTAATATCAACAACCGTTGTTAAACCGCCTAAACCTTGCGCTCCAATCCCCAGTTTATTGGCGCGTTCAAATATATCTAAACGCATTTTTTCTTCGGTTGTTTCTGCGCCGCGTTCCATTAACTCATGAATATCAACCGGATCCATGAGTGACTCTTTAGCAAGTACCGCTGCTTTTTCAGCTGTACCACCAATACCTATACCTAGCATGCCCGGCGGACACCAGCCTGCGCCCATAGTTGGCAATGTTTTTTCAACCCACTCTGCCACATCATCAGATGGGTTTAGCATCACCATTTTAGATTTATTTTCAGAGCCGCCGCCTTTTGCAGCCACCATAACCTCTACTTCATCACCCGCCACTAAATCAATATGCACAACAGAAGGCGTATTATCTTTGGTATTTTTACGTGTGCCAGCAGGGTCTTCAACAATAGAAGCGCGCAGTGGGTTATCAGGATTTAAATAAGCGCGGCGCGTCCCTTCATCAACCATTTGTTGCACAGTAAGATCTGTTTTATCCCACTTAACATCCATACCTACTTTTACAAAGCAGGTAATAATACCGGTATCTTGGCACAATGGACGCTTACCTTCAGCCGACATACGCGAGTTAATTAAAATTTGTGCAATAGCGTCTTTAGCCGCTTTACTTTGTTCTTTGTTGTAAGCTTTTTCTAGTGCTTGAACAAAATCAAGGGGGTGATAAAACGAAATATATTGTAAAGCATCTTCAATGCTATCAATAAAGTCTTGCTGAAGAATTGTACTCATTGGGGTTCCTTAAATTACCGTTACGTAACAATGCACGTAATTAAGATCAAACCGGTGACGGTGGTTTGCACAGCGTATTAACTATTACTAAACGCTGCCAAAAAAATTTAACTTATGATAACCTCCCAGCCCGTTTCGAGCCAGTTATTCAGAGTAAAAAGTAGATGATTAATGATGAAAAAACCTGCACTCAATTAAACATAACGCAAAATTGTCTTGAGGTTTTTGCTCATTTTGCAGATCAACCTTATGCAGTGCTACTTGACTCTGCCAACAGCGAACATGTAAATAGTCGTTTTGATATTATTGCAATCAGCCCTAAAAACACTCTTGAAGTAATTGATAATAAATGTTTTTTTGATGAAGTACCAAGCACAGATAATTGCTTTGATATAATAAAGCACACACTGACAACACTCGATAATAGTAAAGCCCCATTTGATTTACCCTTTAACGGTGGTTGGCTCGGTTTTTTTGGTTATGACTTAGGCCGAGTAATTGAGAAAATCCCCGAACAGGCTTGCAACGATATTTCCATGCCGCAAATGACTATTGGTTTATATTTAGATGCACTTATTTATGATAAACAACAAAACAACTGGTTTTATGTCGCCCAGCCTAACGTTAATCGTCTCGCAATGTATCTTGAGCCACTTAAGCAACCCGCTTTATCAGCACACTTTGCGCTAACCAGTAACTGGCAATCAAATATGAGCCGCCAGCAATATGGCGAAAAATTCGAAAAAATTCAAGCTTATTTAAAAAGTGGCGACTGTTATCAAATTAATTTGGCGCAGCGTTTTAGTGCAAGTTTTGAAGGCTCACCATGGCAAACTTATTGCCGTTTGCGTACTGCTAACAAAGCCCCTTTTTCAAGCTATATTAATCATCCGCAAGGGGCTATTTTATCAATCTCGCCAGAGCGCTTTATTGCCATTAACAATGGCAATATCGAAACCAAACCAATTAAAGGCACTTTGCCACGCTGCGAAAATAAAAACCAAGATACTGAGCAAGCAATACGCTTACAAACATCAACTAAAGATCGTGCTGAGAATGTTATGATTGTTGATTTACTGCGAAATGACTTAGGTAAAGTAGCAAAGCCTGGCAGTGTGCAAGTCCCCTCACTCTTTGCTATTGAAAGCTTTCCCGCGGTGCATCATTTAGTCAGTACAGTGACCGCAGTGTTAGCTGATGATAAAACCCCCGTTGATCAACTTAACGCAGCCTTCCCTGGTGGCTCGATCACTGGCGCGCCAAAAATCCGCGCGATGGAGATTATTGAAGAGTTAGAACCTCACCGCCGCAGCGTATATTGTGGGTCAATCGGTTATTTGAGTGCCTGCGGGAATATGGATACTAGCATTACTATTCGTACCTTAGTGTGTCATCAAGGACAGATTTACTGCTGGGCCGGTGGCGGTATAGTGGCTGATTCAGAGGTCGGTTTGGAATACCAAGAAACTTACGATAAAGTAAATAAAATACTCCCTTTATTAAAGTAATAACGTGAATACTCAGCAGCTTTTAGCGCGTTTTCAACTTAGTGCACCTGTACAACAGCACGATTTAAGAAGTACAAAATTAAGTGCATCAAAACGCGCTAGTGCCGTGATATTACCGCTAATAGATATAGATAATCACGCTCATATTTTATTGTGTAAACGCCCCGCTCATTTAAAGTACCACCCTTCAGAGATATGCTTACCCGGGGGTAAACATGAGCGCAGTGATAAAACGTTGCGCGATACTGCATTACGTGAACTCAAAGAAGAGCTTAATATAGCAAGTGTTGATGTGACTATTCACGGTAAACTTGCTAATTATTCAACCCTCACAGGCTTCACCATTACCCCTTATGTAGGCTTATTAGCTGCAAATACACATTGGCAAGCGGACCAAAATGAAGTCGCGGCAAGCTTTTTACTACCCATCAGTGCCCTTATTAATGTAAACAATTGGCAACCCTTGCTCTTTACCTACCAAGGGAGAACCATTACTTTACAAGGATTTTCAACACATTACGGGCTACTATGGGGAGCAACTGCAAACATTATAAAAAACTTTACAAAACAGCTCTTATTGCCAGTATAAATCTCTACTACAACAGGTTACACAATTAGTATTCCACGTTATCATATGCGCCCGTTCAAGGTAGCAGTAAGCTAATTAGTAGAGTTGAGTATAAAAATATGATCAGTGCATTTGATATGTTTAGTATTGGCATTGGCCCATCATCGTCACATACGGTTGGCCCGATGCGCGCGTCTCGTTTATTTGTTAATGACTTAGAAGAAAAAAACTTATTAACTAATGTCACAGACGTAAAAGTAGAACTGTACGGCTCACTTGGGCAAACCGGTATTGGTCACGGCTCAGGAAAAGCGGTTATTTTAGGTCTTGCAGGTTACGAGCCTGAAACCATTGATGCTGATTTAGTTGATGACATTTTAAATAAGATTGAACAAGAACAAATTATTTATCTAAATCAAACCCATAAAACTAAGTTCCCAAAGCAAGGTGGGATTGTTTTTCATCGTCGTAAAACCTTGCCTAAGCACTCTAATGCGATGGAAATTACCGCTAGTAATAATGGCGATAAAGTATATAGCCAAGTGTATTACTCGATTGGTGGTGGTTTTATCGTCACTGATGAAGAGTTTGAAAAAGAAAAGCAATCTGCATTAGATATCCGGGAAGAAAACCCCGCGCCATATCCGTTCAATAGCGCAAAAGAGCTACTTGAACAATGTAAAGAAACCGGTTTTAGTGTATCTACCTTAATGATGCATAACGAAAAAACACTGCGCAACGAAAAAGATATTAAAGACGAGCTATTTAATATCTGGCAAGTAATGAAAGCGTGTATTGAACGCGGCATGCGCACCGAAGGTATTTTACCTGGTGGCTTAAAAGTAAAACGCCGCGCACCCAGCTTACATTTAAAACTTAATATAGAAGTAAGCAATGACCCGCTTCGTGCTATGGATTGGGTGGATTTATTCGCCCTTGCGGTAAATGAAGAAAATGCAGCAGGTGGCCGTGTAGTAACTGCCCCCACCAACGGCGCGGCGGGTATTTTACCTGCGGTATTAATGTATTATCACACATTTATCAAAGAGGTAGACCGCGATATTGCAACACGCTACTTGCTTACCGCTGCAACTATTGGCATTTTATATAAAAAGAATGCTTCTATCTCGGGTGCGGAAGTGGGCTGCCAGGGTGAAGTAGGCGTTGCTTGCTCAATGGCTGCCGGCGCGCTAACTGAAATAGTCGGTGGTAATGTTGTTCATGTTGAAAACGCAGCTGAAATCGGTATGGAACATAACTTGGGTCTTACTTGCGACCCTGTAGGCGGGCTTGTTCAAGTACCCTGTATTGAACGTAATGCTATGGGTGCTATTAAAGCAATTAATGCTTCACGCCTTGCCATACGTGGCAGTGGCGAGCAAAAAGTATCGCTCGATAAAGTTATTAAAACTATGCTTGATACCGGTAATGACATGAAAACCAAATACAAAGAAACCGCTCGCGGTGGCTTAGCAGTTAATATTATCGAGTGTTAGATTAAAGCTTAAATGTAAACTATTAAAAAAGCCGCAATTGCGGCTTTTTTGTTTTTTGCTTTGATACAAATAATAACTTTATTAGTAATTACTTTACCGGTAGTTCAATATCTGCAAACAATTTATCTACGTCTTCTTGATTACGTAATAGGCTTGCGCGCTCTACTCTTTCTTTGGTTAGATGCGGTGCAAAACGCTCAATAAAGTCATACATATAACTACGTAAGAAACTACCTTTTCTAAAGCCAATTTTAGTCGTACTGGCTTCAAATAAATGGCTGGCATCAATACAGACTAAATCAGTATCAGAGACTTGATCTATCGCCATTGATGCCACAACCCCAACACCTAAACCTAAACGTACATACGTTTTAATCACATCGGCATCAGTGGCAGTAAATACAATATGTGGCTCAAGGCCTTGTGCGTTAAAAGCTTTATCAAGCTCTGAACGCCCAGTAAAACCAAATACATAAGTAATAAGTGAATACTTAGCAATATCGGCAACAGTTAGATTATCCGCCTTTTTAGCTAACGGATGATCTTTAGCAACCACAATGCTGCGATTCCAATGATAACAAGGCAACATCACCAAATCAGAATATAAATGCAGCGCTTCAGTGGCTATGGCAAAGTCTGCATCGCCTCGGGCTGCCGCATCAGAAATTTGCTGCGGCGTACCTTGATGCATGTGCAATGACACTGCCGGGTATTTCTTCATGAATCCTTGAATAACATTAGGTAATGCATAGCGAGCTTGAGTATGGGTAGTAGCAATGTTTAATTTACCTTGATCAGGTAAGGTATGCTCATTAGCCACCGCTTTAATACCTTCTACTTTAGAAAGAATTTCGCGAGAGATATTAATAATCTCACTACCCGCACTGGTAACATGGGTGAGGTGCTTACCGCTGCGACCAAATATTTGTACACCCAACTCATCTTCCAACATACGCACTTGTTTAGAAATACCGGGTTGCGAGGTAAATAAACTTTCAGCAGTAGCTGAAACATTCAATTTATGATTTTGAACTTCGACGATGTATCTGAGTTGTTGTAATTTCATGGCTGCATTTTAAATTTTATTATTCAGTTTATTTATAAATGCTGCGCACTATTAAGCCAAGTGTTATTTGTCTAAAAAACAAATTAAGCAAAAAGAGGAGCATATTTATAACTTCAATTGCTTTAGGCTAGCATATTACAAGGTATTGAGGTAGCCATCTTTTTTAGCAAATTAGTCTTATTTTTGGGCATTTAAAGCTATAACTACTGCAAACTGTACTAATAAATCATGAATAATTGCTCATTATGAGCACAAATCCACGCAAAACTACCCCGCTGGTAATTATTTATGTCAGATTTATACCACTAACTTGTGATGCTTAAGGCCTAAACCATGATCGTTTCTATCATTATGTTGGCTGTTGCAGTTATCGTTATTGCCCTATGAGTGAGTACAATACAACAACATAAAGAGAAACAAGAAGCCTGGCGCCGTAAAGAATTAACAAAACAAAAATCATCGAAGAATCTGAAGACGTGCTACTTAATAATGCGAATATTCCCATGTCAGAAGATACGCTTAGAATAGTTCAACGCCGTATATTCGATGCACTGAACGCCTTGGTTCAACTTTCATCAACTTCAAAAGAACTTAAAAACCGTTTCAACTATGCAAAAGAACGCTTAACCGCACCTGTTTAGGGAAATAATAAAGAAACGCTGACACTTCCAGATAACGATAAACAACTTGTAAGTCTTGTTCAGGGGATAAAAAAACTACGCGCAGTGCTTCGCTCGGAGCATGGTAAAGATAAAGTCGACAGCCAGACAGTATTTTGAAAAAGCTTATGCCGCAGTTAGCGCAGCGCCCTACTCTGATGAGTATATTGTTGCAAAGCGCACCGAATTTGAAGGTTATTTAGAAGCAATTAGTACTGAACTAAAAACCTCTAAAGCAACGGCATTAAAGAAAAAAACAGAACAAGACAACTTAGCTATTTTATTTGCACCAAAGAAAAAGTGGTAAACACTTTTTCTTTTATGTTTTGTCTAATTTCTAAACTACGCTAGGGCCTGTTGATCTTTGCGGATTAAAATTCGTTCAAACTAGGGGCGGTTTAATCGCGGCGCGAGGTTTGTAACCTAGTGGGCTAAGTAAAAACCGAGCAAAGCTCCCGCGTCCTGCTCACGCCCCTTACCTACATCCATGTAGGCAACAAAGAGTTAATCGCCCCTAGGCAGAACCCTTTGGACAGCGCCTGTTTGGCATTAATACTGCGTTACCGCCTATTTATGGGGAATAACACCACATAGGCGCTGCCTTGCCTAAATACCAAACAGACTGCTGCAAATTTAACCTTGAAAGGTCAACAGGCCCTAATCTAAAAACGCAAACTTTAATATAAATAATGCCGTTAGTATCCAAACACTAATGGTTATTTCTTCACGCTTACCACACACTAATTTAACGGCTGTATAAGCAATAAAACCCAGCGCAATCCCATGCGCAATTGAAAATGTAAGTGGTGTCATTAAAAGTACCACACTGACAGGAATAGCATCAGTCATATCATCCCAATTAACCAACTTTAAGTTTTGCATCATTAACACTGCAACATACAAAATTGCTCCAGCAGTTGCATAAGCAGGGATCATTTGAGCAAGTGGCGCGAAAAACATCATCAGTAAAAAGCACATACCCACTACCACCGCAGTAAGGCCTGTTCTACCGCCAACAGATACACCTGCAACCGACTCAATGTAAGAAGTAGTAGTAGAAGTACCTAACATTGCCCCTGCGATAGTCGCAGAGCTGTCAGCACTTAAGACACGGCCCAAGCGTGGCATATTGCCTTTTTCATCAGCAATACCTGCTTTTTGTGTTACAGCAACTAATGTGCCCGAGGTATCAAATAAATCCACAAACAAAAAAGCAAAAATAACGCTTAACATTGACAGTTCAAACGCCGCTGAGAAATCGAGTTGCATAAAGGTCGGCATTATCGAAGGCGGCATTGATATAACTCCATGGTACTCGACAAGTCCCATTGATAGGGCAATACCGGTCACTAATAAAATACTAATCAATACACCACTTTTCATATCACGATAAAGTAACGCTGTAATAATAAAAAAGCTCAAAATAGCCAGTAACGGACCCGCTGAAGTAATATCGCCTAATTGTACTAACGTGGCAGGACTTGCTATGATTATTCCGGCTTTTTTTAATGCAATTAACGCTAAAAAAGCACCAATCCCTGTGGCAATGGCTCGTTTAAGCACTAAAGGAATCGCATTGATGATCCACTCTCTGACTTTAAATAAACTTAGGCATAAGAAGATACAGCCTGACATAAATACAGCACCTAACGCAGCTTGCCATTCGTAACCCATGCTAAATACAACACCGTAGGTAAAAAATGCGTTTAAGCCCATCCCAGGTGCTAGTGCTAATGGATAATTGGCCCATAAGCCCATAATAAAACAGCCAATCGCCGCTGCAATACAGGTAGCAACAAACGCAGCACCTTGATCCATTCCTGCTTCAGCTAGCATTGCAGGATTAACAAAAACAATATAAACCATCGTAATGAAGGTAGTTAGTCCAGCAATAGTTTCACGTTTTACTGAGGTGTTATTAGCGCGGATTTTAAAGAGAGCGTCGAGCATTGTCGTATACTTAAGAAGTTAATAAATAGTTAATTAATTTTACCATAAAATTTATTAAGCTATAGGACAATTTGCTTCTGAATGACTAAATTACTTAACTGAATTAAATTATAAAAGTGACTCATGACAGATCAAACACCTGTAAGCTTTGACCTAGAACAACAATTAGATAACGTACTGTCTTATATTACCTAACCCCTATGTGATAAAAAGCGCCTAATGAAGACACCTTAATTAAAGCGCTTTATTTTAAAAAATAAACAAGATCCGTTAGCCTCTAAATCGATGCACTTAAGCGCTATGAAAGGAAACCAATAAGCGCAATTTTATTTAGGGTTATTTTTTATTAAAGTAAGGTGTACCAAAAAGTGTTTTTCATGCGCTGCATGGTTACGCTTGCTAGTAGCTAAGAATATAAGCCGGCAAATACCGCCCTTGATGAATTAAGAAAATATATATCTACCCGCCCGCTTCACTGATGCACAAAGCTACGCAGCCAGCTTGTATGAACAAATACATCAATTGCAGTTTTCTTATTTAATTTCTCGGCCGCCTAGCTCTGATAACACATCAAATGATAGTTAACTGAACAATCGTTTAAAAAAATAGCAAAATAAACCTTGCACACCAACACTGTATGAACTACTGTATACAAATACTGTATAAACAACCAGTGAGCAAAATTATGTTACAGCCTATTACCGTAAGAACAGTTAAAAGCTATCAACAAGATAACCAAAGTTCATCTGTCAACTTAATTCAGATAGAAGATGAGATCTCTGCAACCTTTGAATTACTGAAAGTTTTACACCATTATAATAATCAAAGCGCTTGGACATTACTGATTGCACCTGATCATGTTCCTAGTAAAGCATTACTCGACTCATGCTCAATTGATACCAGCAAACTACTAGTTATACGTCAAAAGCACTTAGTCAATTTAGAGTATGTTTTAAACTCAGCATTACATAATGGTAACTTTGCCGCCGTAATAACATGGACAGGTATAATCAAAGATAAGCAAATTACTGACTTATCACTAAACCTAGAACAAGCCAGTGCCAAGCTTTATTGCTTTACTAAAGCAGCGCAAACACCTGAGATAGCATTTGCGCAATAAGCTGGTAAAATACGCTTTTTATTAAAAAGTTATTTTTATGATCCAACCCACTAACAGCGCGTGTCTATGCGGTAGTTTACAAAACTATAAAGACTGCTGCGAGCCTCTGCACTCAGGAAAAAGTTCAGCACTAACGCCTGAGCAATTAATGCGCTCTCGTTATGCTGCCTACGCGCTTAAAAATGCCACCTACATTCACCAAACTTATGCACAAGAAAAGCAATCCCAAAACCCAATAAAAGAAATTGCTGACTTTGCTAATAGCTGCCGCTTTAGCGAACTTAAAATAATTGCCAGCTCAAGTGAGGAACATACCGGTATTGTTGAATTTTGCGTTAGTTACTTTTATCAAAATTTATATTGCCAACTACATGAGAAATCGTCATTTATTAAAGAAGATGGGAATTGGCGCTATCTAGATGGCGAAATTTACCCAATAGCTGATATAAAAGTCGGGCGTAATGATGAATGCCCCTGCTTAAGTAGAAAAAAATATAAAAAGTGCCATAGTGTTTAAGAAAGTTAAAATCTACTTTTTGTAACTAAGCTGTGATCATGCCCTAATATTTAATTTCCGCTATATACTCTGGCTACATCACTTAAATAATTAAGGAAGGATTATGTCGGTCATGACGATGGTGGTATTAATTGTATTAATCTCTGTAGGTTCGGGGGTTATTTACGATATGTATAAAAAGCACCTAGAATTTAAAAGGCGCACATTCCTTGATAATAAAGAATCAAACGGGAAAATTGCCGCGATGGCGGCTGAAATACTAGCACTTAAAGAACGTGTACAGACTCTAGAAGCTATTGTCACTGACTCAAGCTATAAAGTTAAACAGGATATTAATAATTTATAACCGTCTTGAATTTAAGCTTTAGAGAAGATTGTTATACTGCGTTATCACATCAGCATAATAGGCTGTATTTTTATTTTGCATTTGCTGGTAATGCTTTATCAGCTTTGTGTGATATTGCTTATGTGAAGGTTGGTTAAAATCCCACATTTCACCGGTAGCCGTTATTTCTGTTTTTGCGGACTGGCTAAGATGTAATACTTCATAAAATCTTTTATTTTCAGTAACTATTGATTCGTACTTTAACCCAAGCCCCAGCTCATTCAATCCTGAGCGTAATGTGTAAGCATGATGAACAGGGCAAACTATAAACTCTAATGGCTGAACTCGCGCTTTAGTAAACGATAAAGTTGCCTGAGTATAATAAGCTATTATTTGTTGCACCAACCAAAGTAGTAGTTCCCCACCAACACCTGCAATAATAATAATATTTTTCTGTGTAGGGCTCACATTAATAGCGGCCACATCTTGGCAATAAACTTGCCAATGCGGCTCATTCTGCCAAGGACTGAACTGACTCAACTTACTCTCAAGTTCATTCATTAAGCTTGGCACAATATCAACAAAGTTCACCATAGGTGCAGCTTTGCGTTTTAACAGCTCGATGCCCAGTAACCCATGATCGCAGCAGCAGTCCCAAATCACATCATAATATTTATCACCACGCACATCGATAAGTGCATCAATTTCAACTAAACGTCTACTAAGCGCCATAGACTAAAACTTATTCACTTATCGCACTTTCGTACACGAGCGCTTTTAAGCTACGATCAGCGTCTACGTCAATAAAACCCGCTGTTGCATCAAGTCGCTGTTTAAAGACAATACTACCTTGTGTGTGCTCGCTGATCAGATCTTTAAATGCTTGTTCAGATAACTCAGGACTATTAGCACAAAGCAATATTTTAGTTTGGCTGTTTAACAGTTCAGGTAAACGGCGCAACACCTTTTGATAGTCTTTAGTTAATATAAAACTCCCCTTTTGAAAGCTAGGCGGGTCAATAATGATCAAATCAAACGGGGCTGCTTTTTTTAACTTACCAAATGACTTTAAAATATCGTGAGGTAAAAAGCTCACTCCGCGGTCAACATTATTTAGCTGGTGGTTTTGTTTTCCGGTTCTAAGTACACCTTTATTCATATCCATATTCATTACAGAATCGGCGCCGCCATGCATAGCAGCCACAGAAAAACCGCAGGTATATGCGAATAAATTAAGTACTTTGGCATCACGACTATGATCCATAATAAATTCACGGCCACTTCGCATATCAGGAAATATTCCGGTGTTTTGGCGGCTTAATAAGTCAACATGAAATGCAATGCCGTTTTCTTGTACTGTGTGCTTTTCGGGTAAATGGCCGAAAACTAACTTATTAACTGTATTTTGTCCTGCTCGCTGTTGATAAATTAATGCAGTAACAAGTTCAGGGGCATTTTTTGCTATCCAATTCTCTACTCGTTCAGTCAGCTGATGAAGTTCATCATCAGCGATTTCTTGATACGACACTAAAAACAAAGCTGGTGGATAAAAATCTATATTTAAATGACTCAGGCTTTCAACACTATGGCCTCGACCATGAAACACTCTACATAATTCGTTGGCTGATAAAGGCGCCTTATCTAAGGCTGATAATATTTCAGTAAAATTGCTTGTCATTAGTTGATCAACTGTTGCTGTAGTTCATGTATTTGGTCACGTATTGAGGCGGCTTTCTCAAACTCTAAATCGCTTGCGTAGGCATGCATTTTTCCATCAAGCTCTTTAATTTGGCTAGCAATCTCTTTTGCACTAAGTACCTTATTTGACTCTTTTCGGATAAGCCTAAGGTTATCTTTGGGCTGCGCGTCTTCACCTATATCCATTATATCAGTAATGCGTTTTACAAGTGCTTGCGGCTCGATGCCGTGCTTTACATTGTGCGCATGCTGTATATCTCGACGACGCTCGGTTTCATCAATCGCTTTAGCCATTGATTTAGTAACACGGTCGCCATATAAAATAGCTCGACCATTTAAGTGACGGGCAGCACGACCAATGGTTTGAATAAGTGCACGTGCGGAACGTAAAAAGCCTTCCTTATCAGCATCTAGTATTGCAACTAATGATACTTCAGGCATATCTAATCCTTCACGTAATAAGTTAATACCCACTAGCACATCAAATACACCGGCACGTAAATCGCGAATAATTTCAACTCGTTCCACGGTATCTATATCTGAATGTAGGTAGCGCACTTTGACACCATGCTCACTGAGGTAATCACTTAAATCCTCAGACATACGCTTAGTTAAGGTGGTGACTAGCACTCGCTCATTCACGGCTACTCGTTTATAAATTTCAGAGAGTAAATCATCTACTTGGCTAGCAACTGGACGAACTTCTATTTGCGGGTCAAGTAACCCGGTTGGGCGAATAATCTGCTCGGCCACCTCACCATTTGAACGTTCTAACTCAAAATCTCCTGGTGTCGCTGAAACATAAATTGTTTGTGGAGCAATCGCTTCAAACTCTTCAAATCGTAGTGGTCTATTATCAAGCGCCGATGGCATTCTAAAGCCATATTCAACTAAGTTTTCTTTTCGGCTTCTATCGCCTTTGTACATGGCACCAATTTGCGACACCGTCACGTGAGACTCATCGATAATCATTAACGCATCATCAGGCAAGTAGTCGAGTAATGTCGGCGGAGGATCTCCCGGTGTACGTCCCGACAAATAACGACTGTAGTTTTCTATTCCTGAGCAATAGCCCAACTCTGTCATCATTTCAATATCGTACTGTGTGCGCTGCGCTATACGTTGCTCTTCAACCAATTTATTTACACTGAGTAATTGCGCTCGACGCTCTTTTAATTCATCTTTTATTTTTTCTATTGCGTCGAGTATTTTTTCACGTGGGGTTACATAGTGTGTTTTTGGGTAAATAGTGGTGCGCACGAGGTGTTTTTCGACGGCCCCGGTTAGGGGATCAAATATACTTAAACGTTCAACTTCATCATCAAACATTTCTACCCGTACTGCATAAGTGTCAGACTCAGCGGGAAAGATATCAACCACTTCGCCTCGTACCCGGTATGTACCTCGGCTAAATTCTATATCATTACGGGTATATTGTATTTCTGCTAAACGGCGCAACATATCGCGTTGATCTATTTTTTCGCCCACTTTGAGTAGCAACATCATCTTCATATATGATTTGGGGTCGCCCAAACCATAAATAGCCGATACTGAGGCCACAATAATGGTATCTCGGCGCTCAAGTAACGCTTTGGTGGCGCTTAAACGCATCTGCTCAATATGTTCGTTAATCGAGGCATCTTTTTCAATGAATGTGTCACTGGAAACCACGTAAGCTTCTGGCTGATAATAATCATAATAAGAAACAAAATACTCAACCGCATTATTCGGGAAAAACTCTTTCATCTCTCCGTAAAGCTGCGCCGCAAGCGTTTTATTGTGCGCCATAATGATAGTCGGGCGATTTAAATCATGAATGATATTGGCCATGGTAAAGGTCTTACCTGTACCCGTTGCCCCCAATAATGTTTGCTGTGCTAGCCCTGCTTCAAGCCCTTCACAAAGCTGTGCAATCGCAGTGGGCTGGTCGCCTGCCGGTTTAAAATCAGAAACCAACTGAAAATGGTCGCTCATTAATGACACTCCTGTAAAGATTGGTTACTTAACTTTTCAAGCTCTTTCATAAACCACTTATACGCAACAAGCGCAGTAAATAGATTACCTATGGCTGCGCCAATAAATAACCCGGTAAGGCCTGCAAGTTCATTGCCAAAATAGGCAAATGGTACATAAAATATAAATAATCTAACGACACTCAAAATCAATGCATTCATCGGCTTATGCAAAGCATTAAAAGATGAGTTAGATAAAATAATAATACCTTGAAAGCCGTAACTAAGAGGCAGTATATATATAAACAATTTAATTACTTCAACAACAGCTTGCTCTTTTGCAAATATTTCACTAATAAAGCCAGCGCTCGCAATTAATACTAAATAAATAATAAATTGCCACACCATGACAAATTTTAAGGTGGTGGAGTAAGCTTCTTTTACGCGACAAAATTTTGCAGCGCCGAAATTTTGGCTGATAAAAGGCGGCAATGTCATAGAAAGTGCCAACACCACTAAGCTTGCAATTGATTCAATTCGACTACCAACACCAAAGGCTGCAACCGCCTCTGGGCCGTGGCGAGCCACTAACGCGGTCATCACTGCCATCGCCACTGGGGTAAGCATATTAGCGCCTGCTGCTGGCAAGCCTATTTTTAAAATCTTTCTAATCGCCCCAGTTACGGTTTGGTTATTTGCTTGTAAACTTAATAAACCTTTTTTTATAGTTAAAATGTATAAAATAATCACCACAGCCACAGACCAAGCAATAACACTTGCAATAGCGGCTCCTTTAATACCCATCGCCGGTATAGGTCCAAAACCAAATATGAGCATCGGGTCTAAAAGCGCATTAATCAGTCCAGCCCCACCCATAACAATACTCGGCGTTGTTGTATCACCACTGGCGCGTAGCACAGAATTTCCGACCATTGGGGTAATTAAAAAAATACTGCCAATAAACCAAATGCTCATATAGTCATGAATTAATGGCAGAACTTGCTCCCCTGCCCCGAGCAATTTAAAAATAGGCTCAATCAATAAGTAACCGCTAAATGATAATATGCATACCATCACAATGGCTATCATCAGTGCAATACTGGCATCAAAGCGGGCTTCATCTAACTTATTACTACCAAGCGCCTTACCAATAACTGCCGAGGTACCAATACCCAACCCAATAGCTAAACTTATTACTGTAAAGGTAACCGGAAAAGTAAAGCTTACGGCAGCTAAAGGCTTTGTACCTAATAAACTAATAAAAAAAGTATCTACGAGATTAAACATCATTAAAGTAATCATGCCGAAGATCATCGGTATCGTCATTTTTTTTAGGGTCGGCAGTATTGGAGCGTTTAAAAGGTCGGTATTTGAATGTGTCTGCAAGGTTGCGCGCATAGGAATAAATTAGCCTTCTTCAAATGAACCAATTATTTTAAAGCATCACGGCTGTTCTAGCCATGCATTTATGAACTGATCGAGAATATGGTAATATTAATGAAGAAAAAGTGTGCTTTTAGCCTCTTAAGCTTAAATTATAACCGAATACGTCATAAAACAATAAAAATACATTTTAATTACGTTAATTACACAAAAATAGCGTATCCAGGCTTATTTTTACACAATAATTGCGCCTTTCTAATCGTAACGAATAAACTTTCTCATCAAACTAGAAGCAAACAAAATGAAAACATAACCAATTGTTTTTAAATAAGTAAAAAAAAACATTTGAAATGCTTGAAATCCTTGTAGCGCCCTAAAAACCTAGCGTTGCCAAGGTTCTTAAAGTTTCATAAACAGAGTTATCCACAGAAACCGTGGATAACTCATCCAACCGCCCATTTATAAAGGCTTAGCAGAGTGCTAATTTTTCTTGAGCAGTTTGAATATTGGTAAATACTTACTTTATTTAATTTAACACAACTCAGTGAATAAACTCCCAATACTTCAGTAAAGGTTCTATCATCACCTAAGATAGATTTTATACACTCAACAGCTAACCACCTAAGTGACTGATAAAATAGAACTATTAATTTAACTCTCTATTATTACCTGATAATAAATAGCCCACATGTATTATTTTTATATACTACGATAAAGCTTAACAATATCTACACATTACTAATGTGAATATGAGCGATACAGTGCAAAGATTATTTATATGACGCTGTAATGCTAAATATCAAAAAATTATAAGATCTATTCTTTTTAAACCTAAAAGCTAAAAAGTGTAATTTTTAATTTATTTAGTCTTTTGCTCACTCAATTTGGTGGTCATTAATCACTCAGAATAAATTGCTTGAGCTTTTAGATGCCTTTATTTTTAGCTTAATTTTATAAATAAAGAGCGATAAAGCACTCAGATTGAGCATAAAAACAACGAATAAGCTATTTTTTTGAGTTTATGAAGTTTATATGTTGACACTTGGCGGCGCGGTCATTAATATTTCGCCCCGTTGAAAGGCATGACGCTTCCCCCTTAGCTCAGTTGGTTAGAGCGACGGACTGTTAATCCGCAGGTCCCCCGTTCGAGTCGGGGAGGGGGAGCCAAGTTTTTCAGCCATAAACGATTCCCCCTTAGCTCAGCTGGTTAGAGCGACGGACTGTTAATCCGCAGGTCCCCTGTTCGAGTCGGGGAGGGGGAGCCAAGTTTATGAATATGATTGTTCCCCCTTAGCTCAGCTGGTTAGAGCGACGGACTGTTAATCCGCAGGTCCCCTGTTCGAGTCGGGGAGGGGGAGCCAAATCATATAATCTGCAATACTCAATTTGTTCCCCCTTAGCTCAGCTGGTTAGAGCGACGGACTGTTAATCCGCAGGTCCCCTGTTCGAGTCGGGGAGGGGGAGCCAAATTAAACAATCCATTAGACTTTATTCTGTAACTACACTACCCTAACA
>NZ_JBQSVO010000017.1:0-42748 GCF_052376275.1 Pseudoalteromonas sp. AOP7-A1-14
GCCACATGGAGTGGGTTTGTTTATGTCGCTTTCGTGATAGATGTTTTTTCACGATACATTGTAGGTTGGCGTGTATCAACGACAATGCACACAGAGCTTATTCTTGATGCGTTAGAGCAAGCTATTTGGCATCGTGGCAACCCCGAAGGGTTAATTCACCACAGCGACAGAGGCAGCCAATATTTGTCTATACGATACACTGAGCGACTTGCTGAAGCTGGAATTCAAGCGTCTGTAGGCAGTGTGGGTGACTCTTATGACAATGCATTGGCTGAAACAATAAATGGATTATTTAAAACAGAGATTATTCGCAGAAATGGCCCGTGGAAGAATGTTGATGCTGTTGAATACGCAACGTTAGAGTGGGTCAATTGGTTTAATAATCAACGCTTATTATCTTCAATTGGGTATATTTCACCAGCTCAATATGAAACAGACTACTATGATAATTTAAACGAGTCAGGTAAAGTGGCCTGACTTAAACAAACTGGTCTCCGATGAACTCGGGGCGATTCAAAGTTTAAATCGTTTTCTGCATCTGCTTCACCAATAGACATATGCTTCTTAAATATAAAATCTTGTTTAGGACTTTTCGCCATTCTATTTCCATATAAACCTAAGAACCTTCAACCTATATACTTTCACATGTTGAGTAAAACTTAAACTATGTTGATTAAAATAGCTTTAAAATTTGAATTTTTAAAATGAGGCATCATGAGCAATTGTCTCCTCTTTTCTGGGCTTCGCCCATACCCCGCTATGTAGAAGCCTAAAACAGGCTTGCACATAGCGGGGTATGGGCTCTTGAGCATCTTACACGCAGATTTTTATTTGCAGATTGAAATATTAATTAAAGCTGCTAATCTAAATGTTAATCAAGCCTTACGGGCAAGAAAAAAACAGGCGCTTTTCTGCTGCCTTCAACACGATGTTACATTCTCTGTAACCCCCATTTCAGAAGCTTTCAGCTTCATCATAAAACCAAGTCTTTTGATTTTTAGGCGCGATCAGTCCGAGCCTTACGCATGCGTAAAACAGGGGCGAATAGGCGTTAGCCGCTGAGCTTTATCAGCCAGTTTTTCTTACAATCACACCGGAGAATAACTATGACCTTTAATGCTAAAGCAGAAGCATTGCGCCTAAAAAATGAGAAAAAATTGATCAGTAAAAAACGATTTAAGCCATCCAAGCTCGATAAACATAAACAACGACTCCTAGCTCTTTACGAAGAAGATACGAATATAGCCAACCTACAAAGATGGCTCTTGCGTAAAGGAGTGAGAGTACATTGGACAACTGTAAAACGGTGGGTACAAAAGAATGGCTAAGTTCGCAAAACCAGAAACGCAAGCGGAGAAGCTGGCTAAAAACTTATACAAGCACAAAATTATTAAATCTCTAGGTACCGCTCGAAGCTATAAAACAGCACTTATAAAAATAGCTCGGTGGTCAAAGGATATTGGCATTAATGGTGTGCAAGGCATGAGTATTCAGGATGCTTATAAATACCTTGATTATCGCAGTGAGTTTGCAGGCCAAAAAACGTTAGATATGGAACGGCAAGCAATTCAAGCTATGTTTAAACTCAACGGCAAGCTTGGTCCTAAAGAAACACTGACTGTAATAAAATCCGAAAAAGAGATAATCGAAAAGTCTCGCGCCTACACTCCTGCTCAAGCTCATGCTATTAGTGAACATCAAACTAGAAAATATAATTTATCTACACAAATAGCCTACGCAGCAGGATTAAGAGCCCATGAGCTATTAACTATAGCCAGAGTATCAGAGCGAAAAGCAGATAGCCGTCCAGCGCTAGACAGCAAATGGCTTGGTCGAGAAGGTAGTATTTATACAGTGAAAGGCAAAGGTGGCCTAATCCGTGATGTACTAATACCTAACGCACTGGCTTCACAGCTAGAACAAAGGCGCTTAGCACAGTCTATTACCGTTCGTGATAGGGAAATTAACTACTTGCAACGTTATGATATTGGCGGTGGTCATAAATGGTCATGCTCATTCTCAAAAGCATCTAGTCGTACACTATTTTTTTCTAATGGCGGTCATGGCCTTAGGCATAGTTACGCACAAGAGAGAATGAATGAACTAAAAAACTTAGACTTTAATAGGGCAACAGCTCTCGAAACTGTGTCGCAAGAGCTAGGCCATTTCAGGGCTGAGATTACTGAGGTTTACTTGAGATAGAAATTCAGACCGTTAAATACACTTTTGTTTCGTTAAGTTTTGCAGAATTTTAAGTCTTTAAAATCTATTTCCTTTTTTTTCATTACTTTTGCTGACTCAAAGAAAATAAATAGTTTTTTCGATTTATTACTATCAAGAAGTTCCTTTTGCCCCTTCAAACTGAGAAAAGCAACTGATGTAGAATTAGGCTTTACCTCTCTATCTTCGTGCAAGAGATTAAATTTTTGGTTTGTGGCTGTAAAGCCACTCAGCGTATTGCCTTTAAAATCAGCTTGTAGCCTCCGATTCACTTGAGAAATCAGTTCCAAATCTAAAAATTTTCCATCTTCACCAACTACACCAAACCCCTCCACAAAACAACTGGTCTGTCCCGTATTTAAAATAGTAAGCTTTAATGCATCGGCTGGCCCATCTGCTAAAGCCATTAAAACAACACTGTAGTCAATTTCAAATTTAGGCTTACCCCGCCTGTAAGTAAAAGTTGCAAGGGTTGCTCCATACAGCGCAATTGTAAACATTAATATGTCTTTGATTAAAATAGTATCCATACCTGTCCATCCATTTAAAAATTAATTGTTCATTTCTAGCTTAAAACTTATAACACATCTTATATAAAAATTATCAACATGAAATAAAACTTAAGATTCAAGATAAACAATCCATCTGCTATAGTGAAAAGTAGCACAGAGGTAGCACAGGGTAATTTCGGTTAGTAGGTATTTACTTGGAAAGCTTGTAAAAGTGGTGGCCCCTCCCAGACTCGAACTGGGGACCTAACGATTATGAGTCGTGTGCTCTAACCAACTGAGCTAAGGGGCCATTTTATTAGTGTTTTCAGCTATTGAAAAACCAAATTTTGAAGCGTTTAATCTTTATATCGATTAAAGCGGACTGCAGTATAAAAAGTTTTTATCGCCTTGTCACTAGCAAAAACCTTTATTTTAGCAATCAACAAGCTAACTGCTTAAATAGTAATCGCAATGTGGCCAATAATGGAAAAAGAACCTCGCTAAAGGGGGCGATAATAAATCCTAGACAATCACTGAAATTAATAAATTCACTGTAGAAGCCACTTATTCCCTATAGAAACTATAATAAAAGCCTTTTATAAGTAATAATCATTGTATAAATATTTTACGAAATGAAGGAACATATTAGCATGCTATATTTTTGGTACAAGGAGCTCCAAAAGTACCCAAAAGATCACAAAGACTTTTGGCGCACAAAGTTAATAGCCCACACATTATTGGTGGCAACTTGCTATTTTGTAATTTTAACTCTACTAAATATCTTTTACTTTGCAAATTACGATATCGCTTTATTTGATGCTATAGGCCTTTGTATCACATTAAGTATTTATTCATGGTTTAAAAAAACAGATAAAGTAGATTTAGCTGCATGGGCTATTACGCTTATAATATTTAGTTTAATTATGATGTTTGTTATTTCTGCTGGCGGACGTGCACATACTTTATTTTGGGCAACCTTAATTCCCCCTTTAGCATTCTTTTTAGTAGGTAGAAGTTGGGGCAGTACTTTGAGTGGCATTGCTTTTTGTATTTGTGCTTACCTCACATATAAACAACAACAACTAATTATTACCATAGGGCCTGGCTCATTATTTAATGTGATTGAAGTAAGTATTGCTCATATTTTAATTTTTAGATTTTACGAAAAAACCCGCTTTTCAGCCTATCAGCATCTATCCACTCGCAATATTGAAATTCAGTACCTAGCAGAGACAGATAAATTAACGGGCCTTTATAATAGACAAAAATTCGATCATGAACTATCGCAATTATTAGCTAAAAGTGAGGAGCCTAAAACCTCAAATTGCCTAATGATTTGCGATATAGATCACTTTAAAAATATTAATGATACATATGGCCATTTAGTCGGTGATAGTATTTTGACCGAGTTTGCCAACGTACTCAAAAATAAAATGCCAAATAGTTCGCTGATAGCACGTTGGGGAGGAGAAGAATTTACTATTATTTTATCCGAGACTGATTTAACAAATGCAGCAGCACAAGCCTACGAACTAAAAAAATATATTAGCGGACAAAGGTTTGAAGGTTCATCTTTCACTATTAGTATAGGTTTAACAGACGTTCGCTCTGATGATACGGTAAAAAGCATACTAGAACGGGCAGATACTGCACTATTCAAAGCTAAAAATAATGGTCGTAACGCAGTCTATTTTAGCGATAATAACTGTAATATTTCTGTTTACCCGAGCACATAAAACAAGTTTCAGCCAAAAATTATTTAGAGACTTACTCACAAAGTAACTATGAGGCACTACGCTTTAGATAAGAAAATAGAAATAACCTAATGTTGTGCATTTTTACTAGCAATACTGCCCTGCTGCAAAACCACAGCTCCACGAATATTGAAAATTATACCCCCCGAGCCAACCGGTCACATCAGTAACTTCACCAATAAAATACAACCCTTGAGCTTTTTTAGCTTCAAAAGTTTTGGAGCTAAGCTCGTCGGTGTCTACACCGCCTAAGGTAACCTCAGCCGTGCGATAACCCTCAGTACCATTAGGTTTAATTTGCCAGTTATGAATGTAATTAGCGAGCTCATTTATTTGGCTGTGACTAAGCTGGTTTACATTGCAATCAGGAATTGCTTGGCTGTCGTGAAGTATTTCAGTAAAGCGTTTTGGTAAAATAGTCGCGAGACTATTTTTTAAAGATTTTTGCGCTTGGGTTGCTCGCCATTGGGCTATTTGCTCTTTCAAATCAAGATCTGGTAATAAGTTAATAGTAACTGCCTGCCCTGCTCGCCAAAATGAACTGATCTGTAAAATTGCGGGGCCTGATAAACCACGATGGGTAAATAGGATATTTTCTTTAAACTGAGTACCGTCTTCACTACTAACAAGACAAGGAATACTAATACCTGATAATCCTGCAAAGCGGTCTTTATCGTGCTGATGTAAGGTAAAAGGCACAAGTGCTGCCATAGTCGGTAAAACGTTTAAGCCAAACTGCTCAGCAATTTTATAGCCAATTGGAGTTGCCCCAAGTTTTGGCATCGTTAAGCCACCCGATGCAATTACCAGCGACTTGCAAGTAAATAACTCTTGTTCGGTTGTAACCTGATAACCATTTTCGATTTTTTTTACACTTAGCACTTCACTACGAAGCGCAACATTCACGCTTGCCCATTCGCACTCTGCTAATAAAATATCTACGATATCTTGTGCATTATTATCACAAAATAACTGGCCCAGTGTTTTATGGTGATAAGCTAAGCCGTGTCTGTCCACCAGCTCGATAAAGTCATGCTGGGTATAACGACTTAAGCACGATTTAACAAAGTGGGGATTACCACATAGGTAGTTTTCTGGACTGGCATTTTCATTAGTAAAATTACAGCGCCCACCACCGCTAATGAGAATTTTACGACCCGGTTTTTTACCCATATCAAGCACCGTGACATTGCGTCCTCGATACCCTGCTTGTGCTGCACACATTAAACCTGCGGCACCCGCACCGATCACAATTACATCTACTTGGGTCATTTAATATTCTCATCAAAAAATTTTTTAGATTATAACAAAATTTCTTTATTTCATCGTGTGTCAGCACTAATGATAAACCTAAAAAACAAAATAAATAAAATTATCCGCTTGATAAAAGCAATCCTTTAATATTAAAAAAAGGAAGTTGCAACAGAATTTATGCGTATTTAGCCATATACACATCTTGTTATAACCAAAGTAAATTCCAGTAGAAGTAAACGTTACTTCAACAGACTTAACATTTATTTTACATTCACTTACTTCCAGACATTCATCTAGAAGAACATATAACAATCTAGGGATAATTATTATGACAACAAGAAAAAGCTTAAAAAAGTGCGCCGTTGCGTTGGCAATGAGTTCATTATTTGCAACCGATTCTGGTATGGCTAATCCAAATCTAACCCCAACTATGATGGAAACAAGCGCGAAGCTTGAAGGCCAAAATGCTATCGGCACTCAGTTTATTATTAAATATAAAAATAATAATACTGAAATAATGACGCTCTCTGCAACAGAGCAACAACCTACTATGATGAACAAAAAAGCACAGAGCTTTGTTAAAAGCTTTAGCGGTAAAAAAAGCAACGTTAAAGCAAAGTATGTCCGCGCTATGGCTCTCAATAATCATCACGTTATGCGTGCAGACAAAAAGCTAACTGCAGAACAAGCACAAGAGTTCATGCAAGAAATGATTGACTCAGGTAACGTTGAGTACATTGAAATTGACCAAATGCTAAAACCTTTTTCAACACCAAATGATCCACGCTTTGATGACCAATGGCATTATTATGAGCAAGCTGGCGGCTTAAATTTACCTACAGCTTGGAATAGCGCAACAGGCAATGGTGTTGTAGTTGCGGTGCTTGATACAGGTTACCGCCCACATGCTGATTTAAATGCGAATATTTTACCGGGCTACGATATGATTTCAGATCTGTCGGTTGCCAACGACGGTAATGGTCGTGATAGCGATGCTCAAGACCCTGGTGATGCAGTTACAGCCGGAGAGTGTGGTAATAATGGCGCACAGAACTCAAGCTGGCATGGCACTCATGTTGCCGGTACTGTAGCTGCAGTAACCAATAATGGGGAAGGTGTTGCAGGCGTTGCTTATGACGCAAAAGTGGTTCCTGTCCGTGTGCTGGGTAAATGCGGGGGATTAACCTCTGATATTGCAGATGGCATTATTTGGGCATCTGGTGGCTCGGTTACTGGCACATCTGCCAATGCAAACCCTGCTGACGTTATTAATATGAGCTTAGGCGGTAGCGGCTCATGTGGTTCAACAACCCAAAACGCAATAAGCCAAGCACGTAACAATGGCACTGTGGTTGTTATTGCAGCAGGTAACGATAATGACAATTCAGCCAACTATAATCCGGGTAACTGTAATGGCGTGATTAATGTTGCATCGGTTGCTCGTAATGGTGGTCGCGCATATTACTCAAACTACGGCAATAATATTGATGTTGCAGCCCCAGGCGGCGCGCAAAGCTTTGCCAATGACTCTGAAGGTGTTTTATCAACTTACAACTCAGGTTCATCTTCACCTTCAAGTGATAGCTATGCCTTTTCACAAGGTACTTCAATGGCAGCTCCCCATGTTGCGGGTGTAGCTGCGCTTATTAAACAAGCGAAACCTGACGCAACACCTGACGAAATTGAAAGTATTTTAAAATCAACAACACGTTCCTTCCCCGCAGCGTGTGATAACTGCGGCACTGGTATTGTTGATGCAGCTGCTGCGGTAAACGCAGCTTTGGGCACTACAGTACCTCCAACAGGTAATGAACTCACTACTGGTCAAGCTAAAACGGGCTTAAGTGGCGCAACAAACAGTAAAACATTTTATACCATGCAGGTTCCTGCTGGCGCAAAAAATGTCACTTTTACTATGAGCGGCGGCTCAGGTGATGCTGATTTATACGTTCGCGCAGGTAGTGCTCCAACCACATCAAGCTATGATTGTCGTCCATATAAAAATGGCAATGACGAAGTGTGCTCAATCGATAATCCCGCTGCGGGCACTTACCATGTCATGTTAAATGCTTATCAAGCTTACTCTAACGCAAGTTTAATTGGTAATTTAACGTCATCAGGTGAGATAGGTTCCCCTCAAGCCGGCGGTACCACAATTGAAAATATCACCGCAAATACAGGCCAATGGAAACATTTTACTCTTGACGTACCCGCTGGAATGGCAAGCTTTACAGTGACTACATCTGGTGGCTCAGGGGATTCAGATTTATTCGTTAAAGTGGGGAGTCAAGCAACCGCGTCAAGCTATGATTGTCGTCCATATAAAAATGGTAATTCAGAAGCCTGTACATTCAGTAACCCACAAGCAGGGACATGGCATTTAAGTTTAAATGCTTATCAGACATTTTCAGGTGTCACACTTGATGCACAATACCAACCATAAATAAGGGCATTATTTAATTATACTTCCTTAGACCCTTTTATATTTTAGCCGAACAAGAGTTCGGCTAAAATATAGCCCTTAGCCTATAGCTTTTCTAAAATAGCTTCCGCACGACTCACTGCAAACTCTTTATCTTGTTCTATAAATAAACCAGTAACGGTTTGATCCTCAACAATCATAGCGTAACGAGCTGAGCGAATACCACCAAACCCACCAGTGTCTTTATCAAGCCCTAATGCTTTAGTAAAACTGGCATCGCCATCACCTAGCATAGCTATATGTTCAGCATTTTGTGCTTCGCCCCACGCTTTCATCACAAAAGCATCGTTTACTGATACGCAGTAAATAGCATCAATACCTTTTGCTTTTATTTTATCCGCAAGCGCCACATATTCTGGTAAATGAGCATTAGAACAAGTGGGTGTAAATGCACCGGGTACTGCAAATAGCACAACTTTTTTGTCACTGAATAAGTCTTCCGTGGTGTGTGTTTGCATGCCATCATCGGTTAGCTGGCTTAATTTAGCGACTGGTAATTTTTGATCTTGAGCAATCATATTATTTCCTCTTAGAGTAGTTAACGATGATAGATCAGTGTAATGCGGATAAGGCATTAACGCGATGCCTTTTAGATAAAGTAAAAAGTCACAATATAAAATCGCACCCACGATTAACCTGGTAGGAGATAGTTTTAACCAAGAAATGTATTGCGCTTGAGCTTTAAATTATAAAACTCTTCGCGACTAAAGCCACTCCTACAAGCGCCTATACAAAGATTTAGTAAAACATACTTCTTAAATGATTACCCTTTTGCGTGCTTTGCTAAGCGTTGTAATTTTTCTTTTAATGAAGGCGGTGCATCGGCTGCAATGGCATTGAGGTGTTCGGCTGTTTTTTCGCTCATTTTCCGCTTTTTAGGGGCAGCCGCTTGCGCTCCTTTAACACTCATTTCGGGTGCTAAACGTTGCGTAGCTTGTGGGTTAGCGGTAATTTTAACTTGCGCCAACTCCACCATACCTTGGCTGCGAAAGTGCGAAAGTATATCCATTTTTAAGTAATTTAAGCGCAGCGCAATAGGCGCTGATATCGCTTCAATCATTAACGTGCCATCTTGATATTGGCTAACACGACACTTTTTAGACAAGTTTGGTCCTAAAAAATCAGCAAGGGTATTTTGCGGCATATTCAACGCTTCGCTTTTACCTGCGTACGAAGCTAAACGACCCGTTAAGCCCGATATAATATCGTTAAGTGGCTTAGGCGCATATCTATCTTTAGCCATAACTCTCCCCTATTAAAAACGATTTAACCTAAATACACTCAGCTTATTAAGCCACCGTTTGCAAACCAAAAAAATGAGCGATACCATCTAATATATTAGTCACAGCTACTGAGCTTAATATTAATCCCATAATTCGGCTAACAATACTTGCGCCACTATCGCCAATTACTTTATGAACATGAGTCGCTAAAAGTAAAAGCACCAACACAACTAACAGCACTCCTAACATTATTGATGAGGTAATCGCTTGTTCAACCCACGTAAATTCATTATTACTAGTCATCAGTACAGCACCTAACATTGCACCAGGACTAGCAATAGAAGGAATCGCTAACGGAAAAACGGCTGTTTCGGTACTGTCGCGAACACTTTTAATTTCACTTTCAGGTTTACTTTCACCAAATATCATTGACAGCGCAAAAAGTAATAAAACAATACCACCAGCAATTTGAAATGCTGATAAAGGCGTTTTAATCGCGTTAAGCAGAAACTCTCCCGCAAGTACAAAAAACAATAACAACAAAGCCGAAACCGCTACCGCCTTGAGAGCAACTTTACGCTTAAACTTTTCATCATCACCGCGGGTTGCCGCTATAAATACAGGCACCGTCCCGATAGGGTCAATAACAGCAAAAAAAAAGATAAAAATGGCAATTAATTCGTTCATAATATTCCAAGTAAACGCTGCTTAATAAAAACACTGCAACTAGAATACAGTATGTTACCATATCCCCGTAACGTAAAGGATAAGAGAAGATGAATATAGAATCACTCGTTAGTAAGGCCAAAAATGTTTGCGACAATCGCGGTGCGCGGTTTACACCTATTCGTGAAAAAGTTTTCCGCTTACTTGCCAGCGCGCAAGGCGGTGTAGGCGCATACGATTTATTAGAGCAGTTAAAATTAACTGAAGCGGGCGCAAAACCTGCAACCATTTATCGAGCACTCGACTTTTTAGCTGAACTAGGATTTATCCACAAAATTGAAAGCACCAATGCATTTATGCTGTGCCATCACTTTGATCATATACATCCGGTGCAACTGCTTATTTGCGATGACTGCGGTTATATAAAAGAGCTGCATTCTACGGTTATTTCTCATGAGCTAAATAGTTTAGCGGCAGAAAGTGGCTTTATTGTTTCAGGGCAAACAATTGAAGCACACGGCAAATGTGGGAAGTGTAAAGATTAAGAGTTAGGTTTATAGTTAAACGAATATGCATAACAATGCAAAAGTAAGGGAAAAGATTTAATGAATGTAGAATTCATCAATCTTTTTTGTCACCTTTGTTAAACGTGCTTAGTACAATGGCACAAACCAGGTTAAAGCCTGGTAAGCCAAGAATAAAAAAAGATGAAATCGCTTGTGGCAACACATAAGGAGTAATAGGTATGGTAACCGACGGTGCAAAAACTTTAAGTCCATTCACTTCTGATGTAGGTAACGCCAATATAGAAGTAAGCTTCGATAAACTATGAGTTGGCATCAGCAAACCCTACAATTAAAACCTCGCTCACGGGGTTTTCACATTATTGATGATGAAATAATAGCTGCACTACCTGAAATAAAAAATTATAAGGTAGGTTTATTGCATTTATTTATTCAACATACCTCTGCTAGTTTAACAATTAACGAAAATGCCGATCCCACCGTCCGTATGGATATGGAAAGTCATTTTAACCACTTTATACCCGAGCGGCAAAGCTACTATCGCCATGATTACGAAGGTGATGACGACATGCCCGCACACATTAAAACCAGCACATTAGGTTGTGAGTTAAGTATTCCTATCACGAATGGCCGCTTAGCACTTGGTATATGGCAAGGGGTTTATTTAGGTGAACACCGCGACCATGGCACAGCTCGGCTGTATTATAGCTACTTTACAAGGGCAGGTATAAGCCTGCCTTAATAAAGAACAACCTTAACCTCGTAGGAGCGGCTTCAGCCGCGAAGCACTTTATGAAATGTATCAGATGTTACTTAAAATTGCTTTTAGGGTGCTTTTTTTGGCTATAATATCACGGTATAACGTGAGCTGGTTTTGTGCCCGTTGTAGGTTGTGTTTGGGATGCTTAATGGCGAAATAATTGTCGCCATCAATATAATCGGTTAAAAAACGCAGGCCAATCATAAAAGTCATTACTTTGGCGCCTAACCAAAAGCTTTGCTTTTCTTGCTCGGTGATCAACCCCTTTAATGGCTCAACATAGCCTTTTACAATCGCTTCAAAAATCTCTTCGCGAACTTTTACGTTATCAAGATTGGTTGAGTCTTCCTGCTCTGGCGAACAGAAGGTACGCACCATATCACCAAAGTCATAAAGCCAATAACCTGGCATGCATGTGTCTAAGTCAATCACTGCTTTTGCATCATGTGATTTATTACAAAACAACATATTATTGATTTTAGTATCGTTATGGCATGGTCTAACCGGCACATTGCCTTGCAATGCGTTAAGTTCATCAATTAAATCAAACTGCGATAAACAAAAATCAACATCCGCTTGGCAACTTGCTAAACGATTAGCAGGGTCTTGTTTAATAACGTCTTTAAACTTACTGGCACGCATAGCAAGATTATGAAAATCAGGTATAACATGATGAAGCTGCTTAGCGTCAAAATCCTCTAAGGCTACTGCAAATTGGCCAAATGCATTAGCCGCAGTTTGTGCTTGTGAAATGTTTGCTACTACGTCTTCACTATAACTACCGCCAATAAATTCGAGTGCGCGCCACACGCCGTTATCACATTCAACTAAAAAGTTATTATTAAGGGTTGGCACATGACGAATAATATCCAAATTATACTGACCAGCTTTTAACTTTCGGCTAAGGTGGCGTTCAATTAAGCAGGCATTACTAACTAACTGTTCAGGCTTCGGAAATACTTCGGTATTGAGTTTTTGCACAACTAACGATTTTTTAGGCGCACTTAACAACATAGTACAATTTATATGGCCATTACCAATGGGCTTCATACTGACTTGTTCATTACCAAGACCAAACTGCTGTGATAAATAAACCGCAGTTAGATTTGATTTCATATCTACTTCGCTATTACTTTGCCCAACGAGATCTGTTAAAGGCGTTTTTGGTGTAATTTCATCCATGGCGTAACTCATAAAGTTTACTTGCAACTTCCTGTAATTCTGACTTGTAAGTCACTCCATACCATGGCTCTTGAGCGGTATAAACAGTAACCGATTGATTATTATTTTTGATCGCATATTGAATTTGATTAGGTAAATAATACTCTTCTTTGACAGCGGTATCATACTTTTGCAAGAATTCATTAAAACCTGTAGTTAATAATTCAAAAAATTTAGGGGTTAACCCCCAAAAGCTCATAGAGCCTAATGCCCTTTGTGAAATAACTTTGCGTGAACTTGTCGGGCTATCGCCTATAATAATACCGTTTTCATTTTGAATAGCTAAATATTCAACCACGTCAACCAATAAGTTATTTTCGATTTGGCACACGCCACGGTTTACTCCACCTTGAAGTGATAACGTATCTAGAATCGGGTAGCCAACCATTGCCCAGTTACTGTGTTTTTTAAAGTGCTCGCTCAACAGTTTAAATGAGCTTGCACCATAATAATCATCAGCGGTTATAACAATAAATGGGTTATTTATCTGCGTTTTAGCACTAAGTAAAGCATGGCCGGTGCCCCAAGGCTTTGCGCGTTCAGCAACTAAATAACTAAACTCGGCGGGTACGTCAGCAATACGCTGCTCAACTAAAGTAACCTCAAGGTTAGCCGGTAAACGAGGTAAAATGGTTTGCTCAATCTCTGCTCGTACAGCTTGGTTGATTACTAAAACAACTTGAGTCACACCCGCTTTGTAAGCATCTGTAATACTCAGCTCCATAATAGTAAAGCCAAGACCTGGAATTTCAGCTATTTGCTTGTTGCCACCAAAACGGCTTCCTAACCCACCAGCTAGCACCACTAAGCTTAATTTATGCATTATGAACCGAATCGTTATTTAACTAAGAGAAATATTTTATCAGCTTTAATTTGAGTTATCAGTATTAACCGCTAATTCAAAAATCACTAAAGCTGATAATGGATTACATGATAGCGCCTTTAAGGTACTGAAATAATTCTCTATAGCCTCTGGCTGGTTTTTCAGCTTTAACTTCTTTGGCGGCGTTGCGCACTAATTGGCGCATTTTTTGTCGTTCAAGTGTTGGGTATTGCTCAATAGTTTGATTAATTAAATCATCACCCTGCTCAATTAAATCACTACGCAGCTGCTCAATTTTTTTAATTATCACTTCCGCTTGATTATTTTTATTCAGCATTATATCGATAAGCGCTTTAATTTCGTCGATGTTTTCAACAGTACGCAGAGTTTTAGCTATGTAATTTAAGTGGCGACGATAAGCATCGCTTTTGTTGCTAATTTTGTCAGCAACCACCATAGCCTCTTGTAAATCGTCATTAAGGGGTAAACGCTCACGCTGTTTTTTACCCATTTTTGCGATATCAGAACCTAACTGATGCAACTCTTGCGCGTCGCGCTTAAGTTCACTTTTTGATACATAGATAATTTCTTCTTCAATTTCAGCAGGTTTGCCTTTTTTCTTGGCCATGGGGCACTCTTATAATAACGTTAACTACAGCTATTATACGTTATTATTTTACTGATTAATATTAGCTGATGCTAAGCGTTTACTGTGTTAGCATTTACTTAAATTGCACGCAAGATTCGCCTAGGAAAGAATATGACCAGCCACCAGCAAGATCCTATTTATAATCAAATTAGCCAAGTAAAAGATGCCGTAGCCGAAGTACTTGAGCACGCAAAAAAACTGGGGGCAACAGGCGCAGAAGCCGCTATGTCTAGCACTTCGGGGCTCTCGGTTAGTACCCGTATGGGCGAAGTTGAAACAATAGAATTTAATCAAGACGGTGGTTTAGGTATAAGTGTGTATGTGGGTAACCATAAAGGCTCGGCATCAACAGCTGATTTAAACCCTAAAACACTGCGCACCGTGGTCGAAAAAGCCATAGATATCGCAAAGTTCACCTCTGATGACCCACATAATGGCATTGCTGATAAAGAGCTACTTGAGTTTGCTCCACTTGATTTAGATTTATATCACCCTTGGGATGTAACTCCTGAACAAGGTATGGAGTTTTGTCACCAAGCAGAGCAAGCAGCACTTAATGCCGATGACAGAATTGTAAACTCAGATGGCGCAGGCTTTTCATCGCACCAGGGGTTACGTGTTTATGGTAATAGCCACGGCCAAATAGTCGGCTTTCCGCGCACTCGTCATAGTATTAGCACCATGGTAATTGGTAAAGAAGGCGAAAACATGCAGCGCGACTCTGCTTATACTATATCGCGTGAGAAAAGTGATTTAAAAGATGCCGCGGCAGTCGGCCTTGAAGCCGCAACCGAAACACTTGCCAAGCTAAATAGTCAAAAGCTAGGCACAATGAAAGTGCCCGTTATTTTTAGAGCTGATATCGCCAACTCATTATTTGGCCATTTAGTGTCAGCCATTGGCGGTGGCGCATTATACCGTAAATCAAGCTTTTTACTTGATAGCCTATACAAACCCGTATTTAACCCCTGCGTTAATATTACCGAGCGTCCGCATTTATTAAAAGGTTTAGCTTCCTCTCCTTTTGATGCCGAAGGCGTAAAAACGCGTGATTGCGATATTATCAGCGGCGGGGAACTACGCACATACTTATTAGCGAGCTATGCTGGGCGAAAAATGAATATGACCCCAACTGGCCACGCTGGCGGTATTCATAACTGGCTCGTAGAACAAACTCATAACGATTTAACCGCCTTACTTAAAACGATGGGTACTGGATTATTAGTGACAGAGCTAATGGGTCAAGGCGTTAACACCGTAACAGGTGATTACTCGCGTGGCGCAGCTGGTTTTTGGGTTGAAAATGGTGAAATTCAATACCCGGTTAGCGAAATAACCATCGCTGGTAATTTAAAAGATATGTTTAAAGCAGTTGCAGGTATAGGCGGTGATATAGAACGCCGTGGCGGCATTCAAACCGGCTCAGTATTAATAGAACAGATGCAAATAGCGGGCTCGTAAGATATAACACTAAACACATTCTTGGCTAAAGCCATTTCCGACGGGTAACATAAACCACATAGGAGCGGCTTTATCCGTGAAAGAGTTACTCCATCCAGCCTTATTTAAGCGACCCTACATGGGTCGCCACTTTAATCAAGACGCACAAGACACCAAAAAAATTACCCCGTGAGCAAGTGATTCATAACATTGCCGATAAAGACAAACAGTGTGACTGCTATGGTAATGAACTGCATAAAATAAGTGAAGGTATCATCCAAAAGTACGTATTCATATCGCCAAAGGTAAGAGTCATTGAGCATATTAGCCCAAATTACGCCTGCCGTGAATGTGATAAGTCAGGTACGAATAAAAGTATCAAACAAGCCAAAATACCAAACATGCCAGAGTTACTACAGAGGGTGATTTTGATACTATTTTTGCACAACAAGGACAGATGAAAAATGAAACGTAATAAGCCTTGGTCTGATGAGAACCGCTTTCTTGGAGCACGCCCAGCGCTTTGGTTATGTACATTGATTGTTGCCATTTTCATTATTTGGGCTGCGTTTGCAGAAATTGACGAGGTCACTCGTGGAGAAGGTAAGGTAGTTCCTTCTAGTCGCTTACAGAAAATTCAAAGCCTTGAAGGTGGTATCGTCGAAGAACTACTGGTCTCAGAAGGACAATTGGTTAAACAGGGCGAACCCTTACTTCGTCTTGATAAAACACGTTTTTTAGCAGCATATCGTGAGGGGAAGAGCCAAGCATCGTCATTACTAGCATCTATCACTCGTTTGGAGGCTGAAGTGCGTGATAGCCCCACTTTAACCTTTCCTAGCGATTTAGAAATTGACGAAAAAGACCGCTTATTCGAACAAGCTTTATTTGCCGCTCGGCGCAACAACAAACAAGAAACAATTTCCGGATTAGAAAGACACATGCGTATTGTTGAAGATCAACTTAGTATCTTGCAACCCATGATTTCCTCCGAGTCAGTCAGTCAGATGGAGTTATTAAAGGTTGAGAAAGAACTGGAAGATCTGAAAGGGAAGATTATCGAAGTCAGTAACAATTATATGCAAGATGCGTACACCGAACTGACTCAAAAAAAGGCAGAACTCAATGCTCTGAACGAGTCATTGGTTCAACGACAGGATCAACTGACACGCACACAAATTACTTCACCTGTTAAAGGAATGGTAAATGATATTTTGGTAACCACTCGCGGAGGAGTGGTACAGCCCGGAGAAGCAATTCTATACATATTACCTATTGACGAGCAATTGCTGATCGAAGCTAAAATAGCTCCCAAGGACATCGCATTTTTAGCACCAGGAATGAAAGCTAAAGTCAAAATTACCGCGTATGATTTCTCTATTTACGGTGATCTCGAAGGCGAAGTGGTTCAAATCAGTGCTGATACCATTGAGGAAGAAACAGCGCAGGGCAAAGAATATTTCTATCAGATCCTCATTGCTACACAAGGCAATAACTTAGTCAAAAATGGTAAGAGCTACCCTATTCGTCCCGGCATGATTGCGAAAGTCGATGTGTTAGGAGGTAAGCGTACAGTATTAAGTTACTTATTAAATCCGCTCTTAAAAGCTAAACTAAACTAATCAACCTGAATTTGGTTTTAGAAATTGAACTAAATGTCAGCTCCAACCTTTTACGACGTGGTTTAATGGATTCGACTACTCCAGTTAAGAGCTAATCAACTTAACTGGAGGATCTCCACCTAGATATTGATGTTCCAGGGCAATAAGCGTTCAATGTCTCTGCCTCAGACTAAAAAAGCTCGTAAAGGAAATGCATGATGTAATCAAATGGCGTTAAGTCGTTGGACTTCGCAGTTTCAATTTCGCAGTTTCAATGATGCTGTATAGGTCACACACGCTATTGCGCCGCGCAAGGTTTAATTAAACACCCAGTTATTATTACAGCCAGTAATAAATGGTTTACTATCTTTAAAATAAGAGAGAAAACAACAGTAACCTTTAGCTGCCTTTCATCATAGTCGTTTGCAATATTTGATGTAATTGATAATGCATATCGTGTAGTTTGACTTTTAAAGCAAACTTCTACTTTGTTAAAGAAAATAAAAACCTTACAGCCTAAATTAGCTGAGCATTGCCACACTTTTAAACCTTAAAGTTGCACAACGCTCCCAATATAAAGTAACTTTAGCCTTTAGCTTCTTATGTCTAACGCTTTTTATTAAAACTTTATTCGTTAATCACTACCAAACAAATCACGTGTATAAACTTTCTCTGCAATATCGCTGAGCTCGTCAACCATACGGTTTGAAACCACCACATCAGATATTTGCTTAAATTCGTTAAAGTCTTTAATTACCCGAGAATGGTAAAACTCACCTTCATCAAGTACTGGCTCATATACCACAACTTCAATGCCTTTCGCTTTAATACGCTTCATAATACCTTGAATGGATGAGGCTCTAAAGTTATCAGAACCAGACTTCATCACTAATCGGTATATACCCACAACTTTAGGACCTCGTTTTAGGATAGAAGCTGCAATGAAATCTTTACGAGTGGTATTAGCGTCAACGATGGCACCGATAATATTGTTAGGTACATCGGCATAATTTGCGCGAAGTTGTTTAGTGTCTTTTGGTAAACAGTAGCCGCCATAACCAAATGAAGGGTTATTGTAGTGGTTACCTATACGCGGATCTAAACTAACACCTTGTATAATTTGCTTGCTGTTTAAGCCATGCGCTTCAGCGTAGCTGTCTAACTCATTAAAGTAAGCAACACGCATTGCTAAATAAGTATTTGAGAACAACTTAATAGCTTCAGCTTCTGTTGAGTCGGTGAACAGTATTTCAATATCGTCTTTGATTGCGCCTTGCTTTAATAAATTAGCAAATACAATCGCTCTCTCACTCTGTTCGCCCACAACAATACGTGAAGGATACAAGTTATCGTGCAGTGCTTTACCTTCACGTAAGAACTCTGGTGAAAATATTAAATTATCAATATGGAGTCGTTCTTTAATATCCTTTGTAAAGCCTACAGGAATAGTCGATTTAATTATCATGACAGCGTTTGGGTTATGTGTACCCGCATCTTTAATAACAGCCTCTACCGAGCTTGTATTAAAATAATTATTTTCTACATCGTAATCAGTTGGTGTGGCTATAATTATAAAGTCGGCGTTGGTATAAGCCACCATCTTATCTGTAGTAGCTGTGAAATTTAAATCACTACGCGTTAAAAAGTCACTAATTTCGATATCCACTATGGGGGATTTTTTATTATTTAAAAGCGCTATCTTATGTTCATCAATATCCAGCGCAACAACTTCATTATGTTGTGCTAATAACATAGCGTTAGAGAGGCCCACATATCCTGTGCCAACTACTGCAATTTTCATTCTATTCCCTAAAACCACTGGTTTCATTATCATTGAGTTTTCAACTTTAATCACTATCGGATCTCTATTTATACTTGATAGCCGACATCTGACACTTTTTCTTTATTATTTACTTAAATTAACAACATTGCTTACGCTTTCAATATTATCTTTAGATTCATTTTCAAGTCTGGCATTCCATACTAAATCACAAATACCATCAGTGGGGTTAAAGCCAGTTGGTGCATCGAGTAATAGCTGACGTATCTTTTCATGTTCAAAGTTATGACAAGCAATATCAAGCGCATCAATAAATACATTAAGCTCAGTGAGCGGCAGCATTACTTCATGTGCGGTCATTATACGTTCATGCGGTGTTTGCTCTACGTTATCGCCAATTAATAGCTCTTCATACAGCTTTTCACCTGGGCGAAGGCCTGTACATTTTATTTCAATATCACCATGCGGGGTATCATCTGTTTTAATTTCGAGGCCCGACAATCTAACCATTTTAGTTGCCAAATCACTTATTTTTACCGAGTCGCCCATATCAAGTACGAATACATCACCGCCCTTGCCCATAGCGCCTGCTTGTATTACAAGCTGTGCCGCTTCAGGGATGGTCATAAAATAGCGAGTAATATCGGGGTGAGTTAATGTTATTGGACCGCCTTCTTTTATTTGGCGGCGAAATAATGGTACTACTGATCCACTTGAACCAAGCACATTACCGAAGCGTACCATACAAAAACGTGTTTGGTGTTTGGCTCCTTGCTCTTGTGCTAAGCCTTGCAACACTAGCTCGGCCATACGTTTAGTCGCGCCCATTACATTTGTCGGGCGTACGGCTTTATCAGTAGAAATCAATACAAAGGTATCTACGTTAGCCTCAACAGCGGCCTTTGCGGCGTAGTAGGTACCAAATACATTATTACGAACACCTTCTACTACATTGTGCTCAACTAATGGCACATGCTTATAAGCAGCGGCGTGGTAGATGGTTTGCACACCAAAAGTTCTCATTACCGTTTCAAGGCGGTTTACACGTTGTACTGAGCCCATAATGGGGATGAGTTGAATATTTAGTGTATTGTTAGTTATGTATTCACCCAATTCTTTTTCAATTGAATAAAGGGCGATTTCACTGCGCTCAAACAACACTAACTTAGTCGGTTTGAGTTTCACTATTTGTCTGCATAGTTCAGAGCCTATTGATCCACCCGCACCAGTAACCATAACCACTTTATTTTCAATATTCGCAGTCATTAAATCAATATTTGGTTCCACAGGGTCGCGACCAAGTAAATCTTCAACACCCACTTCTGCTATTTCTGCAAGCTTTGCTTTGCCTTCAACAACGTCAGCCATGCCAGGCATTGAAAGTACATTAATAGTTAAAGGCTCTAATTGAGAGAGTATTTCTTTTCGGCGGGAGCGAGTTGCACTTGGGAGCGCTAATAACACTTTACTTACTTTACGCTTATTTACTAACTCGTAAATATCTTTGAAGCACACGACAGGTATGCCCTGAATTATTGAGCCATGCTTAGTTAGGTCGTCGTCAATAAAGGCCTTCACAAAATACTCAGGGCCAGCACCTAAGGCCGTTGCTAGTTGTCGCCCAGCAGAGCCTGCGCCATAAATAATAACAGACTCTTTATTACTGGTTGTCATTTTGCCAATCATCGCGCGAACCAATACACGTGATCCGCCAACGGTTAACAAACATAACCACGCAAATATAAACGGCATTGTACGTGGTATATCAATACCAATAAAAAAAGCGATTAAAACCAAGCTGATAGTTGTTATTACAGTCCCGAGTACAATAGCCCAGATCGCTTGCGAGTTCATGTACCTAAGTACAGCACGATACAGACCTAAACTTATAAATGTATATAAGCTAACCGGTATTAACACTGCTAATAAAAGCCAATTATCTAAACGCTGGAGTGGTTCAAAGCTATCAAGCCTCACAATAAGCGCTAGCCAAAACGCCAATACAATAAATAACGAATCAATACACAATGTAATAATGCGTTTTTTTGCACGCGATGCGTTTAAAATAGAGCGAATGAAACTATCCATAACACGTTCCTTTGTGGTGTAAATACTAGGTCAACCCTGTATCATGTGGGAATTAACAATATGGTAACTATACCAAATAACAAACTAGTGTAATTAGCTTTAAATAAGTTTATTTGCTGAGTAAATAGAAAAAATAAAATAGTAGCGCTTAATAGCAGCGGTTAAAAATTCCATAAATATCATTATTGGTGTAATAAATGATGGTGAAATGTGTCTCATAAATGTCTCAGCATGAGACACATTTTCAAATAACTACTTTTGGATTAGTAAGTTAAAAAATAGAAAAAAACCTCCCCAATATAATATACGATTGGAGAGATTGCGCTTACGCGCTGTAGAACTCTTTATACCAAGTAATAAACTCAGCAACGCCCTTTTTAATGCCTACTTGTGGTTTGTAACCCGTTGCGGCAAATAAGTCTTGGGTATCAGCATAGGTTTGGTATACATCGCCGGGCTGCATTTCACGGAAGTTTTTCTTCGCTTCTATACCCAACTCATCTTCAATCGCTTTCACAAAATCCATCAAGCTAATAGGTGAGCCATGACCTATGTTATATACAGCGTAAGGTGCTGAACTTGAAGCCGGCGTGCCTTGCTCTACAGTCCATTGTTCATCACGACCCGGTACTACATCAGCGATACGTACTACGCCTTCAACAATGTCATCTACGTGGGTAAAGTCACGCCACATATCACCATTGTTATTAATATCAATGGTGTCGCCATCTAATATCTTTTTAGTAAAGATAAACGGTGCCATATCTGGACGGCCCCACGAGCCATACACGGTAAAGAAGCGCAGGCCAGTTGTTGGAATATCGTATAAATGCGAGTAGCTGTGCGACATCAACTCATTGGCTTTTTTAGTCGCTGCATACAACGAAACTGGGTGGTCAACTGAGTCAGAAGTCTCAAAAGGAACTTTAGCATTTAAGCCGTAAACTGAACTCGATGAAGCGTAGATTAAATGCTTCACTTTTGCTTGGCGACAACCTTCAAGAATATTCAGATGGCCAACTAAGTTAGAATCAGCGTAAGCATGTGGGTTTTCAATTGAATAACGTACACCCGCTTGTGCCGCAAGATGAATGACACGGTCAAAATGCTCTTGCTCAAATAAATTAGCCATTGCTGGACGATCTGCTAAATCAACCTTTTTGCATTCGAACAACTCATGCTTAATACGTTCAAGGCGTGCAAGCTTAAGGTTAACGTCATAGTAATCATTTAAGTTATCAATACCGACAACTTGATGTCCTGCAGCAGTTAGTTTCTCTACAACCGCACTACCAATGAAGCCAGCTGCGCCTGTTACTAAATATTTCATAATAATCCTTTATATGTAAAAGGGTAAAGAGGTATCGAACGTCAAAGCAATAAAAACTAGTTACTAGCGAAGAGGCATTTAATTACGTAATAAGCTATGACTGATACATAAAACTGTATATCCAATTTATATAGCTAAGTAACTAATTAGTCACTACCAAATAAGTCGCGCGTATATACTTTATCTGCAATATCATTCAGCTCTTCTACCATACGGTTAGATACCACTACATCTGATATTAGCTTAAATTCGTTTAAGTCTTTAATTACGCGTGAATGATAAAATTCATTTTCTTCAAGTACAGGCTCGTACACGACAACTTCAATACCTTTAGCCTTAATACGTTTCATAATACCTTGGATTGCAGAGGCTCTAAAATTATCAGAGCCAGTTTTCATTACCAAGCGGTAAACACCTACTATTTTAGGTTCACGCTTAATAATTGAATCGGCAATAAAATCTTTACGAGTAGTGTTAGCGTCAACAATGGCACCAATAATATTATTTGGTACATCGGCATAATTTGCGCGAAGTTGTTTAGTGTCTTTAGGTAAGCAATAACCGCCATAACCAAACGACGGGTTATTATAATGGTTACCTATACGTGGGTCTAAACTTACCCCTTGTATAATTTGCTTGCTGTTCAAACCATGCGCTTCAGCGTAGCTGTCGAGCTCATTGAAGTAAGCAACACGCATTGCTAAGTATGTGTTAGAGAATAACTTAATAGCTTCAGCTTCTGTTGAGTCAGTAAACAGTACTTCAATGTCTTGTTTTATAGCGCCTTGCTTTAACAAATTAGCAAATACTTCAGCACGTTCACTTTGCTCACCAACTACAATACGTGAGGGGTGTAAGTTATCGTGCAAAGCTTTACCTTCACGTAAAAACTCTGGTGAAAATATTAAATTATCTACATTTAACTCTGTTTTAATATTTAGAGTAAAGCCGACGGGTACTGTCGATTTAATTACTAAAACTGCATTTGGATTATGTGATACTGCATCTTTAATAACAGCTTCAACTGAGCTGGTATTAAAATAGTTATTTTCTACATCATAATCAGTCGGGGTGGCAATAATGACATAGTCAGCATTTTTATACGCTGCATTTTTATCAGTAGTAGCAGTAAAGCTTAAATCACTACGTGTTAAAAACTCACTAATCTCGGTATCAACAATTGGAGATTTTTTATTATTTAAAAGCGCTATCTTTTGTTCATCAATATCGAGCGCAACAACTTCATTATGCTGTGCTAATAACATAGCGTTAGAGAGGCCTACATATCCTGTGCCAACTACTGCAATTTTCATTTTATTTCCCTAAAACCACTGGTTTCATTATCATTGAGTTTTCAACTTTAATCACTATCGGATCTCTATTTATACTTGATAGCTAACATCTAACAATTATTGTTTACTATTGCATAAAATCCCTTATACCTAGCTTAAGTCCTTTAACTTTAAAACTTGTATTTTTGCCTAAAAGCTTTTCCATTGATGATCTGACCTCGCATCTACTTTATAGGGGGTCTGATCACTTTTATCTTTAATCTTTTACCTTTCACCTTGTACCTTTAAACTTTTACCTCGCACCTATTTGATGCGATCCCCACTACCACTTCCGGTTACTGTCATTAATATATATTTAAAGTAGTTGCTGATAGTTAACGTATCGATCATCTCGCGATCTGTTTTTGCAAGTAACTCTGGGGTAGACATGTCAATTTCATTTACTTGAGCAAGGCCGGTTATTCCTGGGCGTACAGTAAATACATTTTTCGCGTCACGAGCTTGAGTTAACTCATCTTGGTTAAATAAACCAGGGCGAGGGCCTACTAAGCTCATTTCACCTTTTAGTACATTCCAAAGTTGTGGTAGTTCATCAAGCTTAGTTTTACGTAAAAAACCACCAAAAGGGGTTATTGATGCTGTACTTGCTAAGTGGCTCGCAACTGATGCTGTATCAACAGTCATAGTCCTAAACTTAACTAACGTGAATGGCTTTTTATTACGACCAACACGCTCTTGTGTAAATATAGGTGAGCCCGTATCAAACAAACCAATAATGTATAAAATCACTAAAAATGGTAAGGCAAACAACAAACCAAAAAGTGAAAACAAAAAGTCGAGTAAACGTATCATGTATAAATCCATTAATTATTTTGTTGAAGGTTTTTTAGCAGCCAATTTAAAACCATGTTCAACTGAGTATGGCGGTTTCCAGTCAAGGGTATTTTTTGTATGAGTAATGTCTAACTGTAATGAGCCAGTCAACCTATCGATAACATCGCTCTTGTTAAGCAATTTACCTGCTAATTTAAAGCACCAAACTGGCACTGGCAAAGCTAAATTTTTCTTGCCTTGCACTTTTGCCATTAAAGCAACCATTTCAGCGGTTGATAAGTCATGGTCATCACTGGCTAAAAACACTTGGTTCGCCGCCTTAGGGTGAGTAATACATACTTTAATTAAATCAACCAAATTATAAACTGACACTAAACTACGTTTGTTATTTTTCATTAACCTTAATGGTAGTGGCAAGCCTTTGCCCACAAAACGCATAAGTGAAGCAAAATTGGCTTTTACACCTTCACCGTAAACCAACGGTGGCCTAATAATCACAACTTCCATTCCTGTCTGTTTACCAAGCTCTAATAATTGCTGCTCGGCTTCAGCTTTAGATATTCCGTAGGGATCTTCAGGCTTAGGAACATCTAACGCTGTATAAGGGTTTTTACTTGTAGTACTTTCACCATTAACTTTTATAGAACTAACAAAAATAAAGCGCTTAACACCTGCTAGTGCTGCTTGCTTAGCTAAATTAAGTGTTCCATGAGTATTTACGGCCCTAAATTCATTAAGTGGATCACTAGCTGTATCATCCATAATATGGACTCTTGCAGCGCAATGCACCACAACATCAATATTTTCTAGCGCCTCGCTATAAAGTGAACTCGAGTCCAAATTATGCTTAAAAACAGTTCCAAAATTAGATGGCTTTCTTCCTAATAGGTTTAATTGATAATTGCCTTGCAATTGCTCTACTAAATTATTACCAACAAAACCTGAGTAACCAGTGATAAGTATTTTCAATGTAGCTCATCCGATGCCAATGCAATCTTTCGCGCTGCCTGCTCAACAGAAAAATTCTGTTTCAAAAGCTCGAATGAATTTAAACCCATTCGTTTACGCAATTCAATATTTTTCAAAAGCTCAATTGCTCCTCTGGATAGCTCCTCATCATTACCATTTATAAAAGCAAATCCGGATTCAGTATCATTAATATAATCAATTAAATCATTACCTGCATTGACACTACCTAATATAGGCAATGACTGAACCATGTAACCTAAAAGTTTACCAGGAAAATTATGAGCTTGATGGGTTTTTGCCAGAGAAAACAAACCGATGTCAACTTGGGTTAAAATTTCTTTATACTGAGATTGGTTAACCGAAGGTAATATTGTTACATTGTCTAATTTCAACTCGGTTTTTAATCTATTTATTAGTTCAAACTCATCACCTTGACCAACAAATAAGAAATGCGCTTCTGATCTACATTTCAATCTATCAGCTAGTCGAAGTAAATTAGCCATGTCTTGAGCGTGACCAATATTTCCACCGTAAAAAAAAACCACCTTATCTGTAAGATTATACTCCTCTCTCACATCTATCGTATAGCTCTCAAATTTAGACGGTACTAAACAAGCCCAATTTAAAAGTACTTCTGTATTTTTATATTGAGGATTAATAGAAGAAAAATAATCTATATTAGCTTTAGACATTAAGCCAATTTTGTTTGAGGCCTTATAATTTAAGTGCTCAAAATAGCGAAAATACTTAGCAATTAAAGAATCCTCTTTAATCATACCTTCGTCGATTACCCATTGCGGGAATAAATCTCTAAGTACTAAGTAAATATAAGTATCGTATTTACGTCTTAATTTATTTGTTAAGCCACCGAAAAAAATCGTAGGCGAATAATTTACACATAAATCAAATGGAGCTTTGTGAACCTCGGCCTTAATTGCCCCCCAAGCATGAAATGATAGTAAGCTTTCGTTTATTGCTCGCTTAAACTTACCAACACCACGGCGTAATCCTGCGCAAAATCGCCAAACGGTCACCCCATCAATAACCTCAATTATTAACTTTTTATTCTGTTCAGGTAACCCAGGCGTAATAACAACTACATCATGGCCTTGTTTCATGAACTCATGAGCAAGTTCATGAAACATCTTCGCATGTACTAATGTACTGCTAGGTAAGTAGTCATCGGGTAAAAGAGCTATACGCACTATTACTTTCTCCACACAACTCGATTAACATAATCCGTATAACTAATTATTGTTCTTAAAACCTTATCAGAAACATTAGGTGCTATATAATTTTGAACTTTATTGATAAGACGATTCTCGCCTCTTGGTTGCTTATCTAATATTTCGATTGCTTGAAGTATACGATCAACACTCATACCAGTGAACATAACAGCCCCCTCTTCAAATCCTTCTGGCCGCTCTTGCGCATCCCTGATGTTAACAGCAGGAAAGTTTAAAATTGATGACTCTTCTGTGATAGTACCGCTATCGCTAAGTACCACTTTAGCCTCTTTTTGAAGCTTAACATAGTCACTAAAACCAAGAGGTTTCATCAACTTAACAAGTGGATGGAATTGTAAATTAAGCAAGTCTATTTTCTTTCTTGTTCTAGGATGAGTCGATACAATTATCGGATAACCATATTTATCTGCTAAGGTATTTAAAGCTAAAACATAATTATGAATATTCACTTCAGAATCAACATTCTCCTCACGATGAACACTAACAACAAAGTACTCACCTTGATTCAAATCTAATGATGATAGAATATCAGATTCAGCGATTTTTTTACTATAAAAACTCAGCACTTCGTCCATAGGGCTACCGGTTTTGACAATAAAGTCAGGCTTTAAACCTTCAGCGAGTAAATATTCTCGAGCAATATCTGTATAAGGCATATTAACATCTGAAATATGATCGACAATCTTACGATTTATTTCCTCTGGCACTCTCATATCAAAACAACGATTACCAGCCTCCATGTGAAATATTGGTATTTTTTTGCGTTTTGCAGGGATGGCTGCCATTGCGCTATTAGTATCGCCTAAAATAAGTAAAGCATCAGGCATAACATCAGCAAACATAGCATCTGATTTACTTATAACTTGCGCCATAGTCTCAGCCGCAGTAGCGCCCGCACATTCTAAAAAGATATCTGGAGAGCGAATACCCAAATCATCAAAAAAGATTTGGTTTAGTTCATAATCATAGTTTTGCCCTGTATGGACTAGTATATGCTCACAAAACTCATCTAATTTGGTAATAGTTCTTGATAAACGAATAATTTCAGGGCGAGTTCCAACAACAGTTACAACCTTCAACTTTTTCATTTTTTATACCTTTCTACATAATCTGCAAACATAAAGTCAATCAGCTCAGACCAACTCGGTGTAATTAATCCAAGTTCATCTCTAAGTTTATTTGAATTCAAAGATCTATCCATAGTTAGCTTATCTGATGGCTGAATCTCTATATCATGGCTATACACTTTAGATACTAGAGATAAAAGTGTGAACTTATCAATAGGATCAACGGATAGGTGATATAAACCAGACAAGTTGCCTACCGGTAAGATCTTTTCAATTAATAGCTTGGCAATATAGGCAGTGGGCAAGCCAGAAAAAACGGCCTTAGAAAAGCCCTTTACACTGGTTGATTGAGACAAGAACCAATCAACCAAACTTACGTTACTAGATAGCTCATGCCCTATGATAGATGTTCGTAAAGTTAAATGCTCGCCATAATCGACCTCACCTAATCGTTTTGAACTACCATATAAATCTATAGAGTCAGGATTACTATCTTCGGTATAACCCCCATCAGCTCCAGTAAAAACACAATCGGTTGAAAAGTGAATTAACTTAGCACCAGAGGCACTACAAAGCTTAGCTAGTTTATGGGGAAGAAGAGAATTAACATAAATAGCGTCTGTGTGTAGCTTGGAAATATCATGTTGCTTAATCAATCCAATACAATTAATAACAACATCAGGGTTTATATCATTAACTACTGAAATAACGGAATCAAAATCATAAATATCAACGCCAAAGACAAGCTTGTTTGAAGTGTTTTTAAAGTAATCTTCTTTTCCATTTATATTTCTAACAGTACCAAAAACATCAAAATCACTGACTTCCGATAAATTGCTATAAATACTATACCCAAGCATTCCAGTAGCACCAAGAACAAGTATTTTCATGTTACACTCCTTCCGGCACAAATACGTTACCAGCTTCAATTTCTCTAATAAAGTCTAGCTTTCTTAATAGCTGTTTCATTTGCTCTACATTAAGCCGCTCGGTATTGTGAGAGTTATAATCTTCAACTTTTGAGAGGTCCGATTCACCTTCTTCAAAAAATTTAGAATAGTTTAAGTCGCGGTTATCAGCGGGTACTCTAAAATATTCACCTTGTTCCTGAGCAACAAACATTTCTTCACGGCTACATAACGCCTCAAAAAGCTTCTCGCCATGACGCGTACCTATCATATTTACAACATGCTCAGGCTTATTCATTATTTCTAATAAAGCCTTTACCAATACATCAATTGTTGCCGCAGGCGCTTTTTGAACAAAAATATCACCATTATGACCGTTTTCAAATGCATGTAACACAAGATCAACTGCGTCATCTAACGTCATCATAAAACGAGTCATTGTTGGATCAGTAATAGTGATAGGCTGCTCATTGACGATTTGACGAATAAATAAAGGAATAACAGACCCACGCGACGCCATTACATTACCATAACGGGTACAGCAAATAGTGGTATTGGTATGCTCTAAGTTCCGACTTTTTGCAATTATAACTTTTTCCATCATCGCCTTAGAGATCCCCATAGCATTAATTGGGTATACTGCTTTATCGGTACTTAAACATACAACACGGCTAACACCATGGAAAATAGCAGACTCTAAAACATTCTCCGTACCCAAAACATTAGTTTTAACAGCTTCAAGTGGGTAGAATTCACATGAAGGAACTTGTTTTAATGCAGCTGCATGAAACACGTAATCAACACCACGCATAGCTGTAGAAATACTTTGCGGATCACGTACATCTCCAATGTAAAACTTAAGCTTTTCATTATTAAATGCTTTACGCATATCATCTTGTTTTTTTTCATCTCGAGAGAATATTCGAATTTCTTTAATATCTGTATTTAAAAAGCGGCGAAGTACAGCATTGCCAAATGAGCCTGTGCCACCAGTTATTAATAACCTTTTCTCTTTGAACATATTAATACCTATCTAGTCTGTTTAATTCTGTTAATATATTAATTATGGTTTGGTACCTTTCACTCTGAGTTTTATAAAGTGAAGTAATATCCTGTGCTGTATTTGAAAAGTAACTTTTACGTTTGTAATATTGATCTACACAGCTAAATGCACTAACACATGACTCTATAGAGTCAGACTCGTAATATATGGGATAACTTTTACAAATACTTTTACTGAAAGAAAACTCAGGAACGATTAAAGGCATCTTCATTGCAATAGCTTCAATATAAGAAGTTGAAAAGACTTCCAAAACACTAGGTAAAAATACTACGTCATGCATACTATAAAGCCTTGCAGCATCACTATGTGAATATGTACCATGATTGAATATTTGCGCTTCTATAGCTTCAAAGCCCTCTATTCTCTTAAAATTTTCAAAGCTTTCATTGCTAATCGTTAAATAAAACTCGTAACGTTTATTTGAATTATTGTTAAGTAATGTGATGATAGTAGGAATTATTTCTAAATTCTTATGGGGGTAGTAAGCTGAAGGCACAAATACTTTAATAACTTGCTTTGATGAAATATCCTTGAAGTCAGAATTTGGCGCTAAAAAATTATTCGACACCGCATTATGAATAATCGAACATGAACCTTGAGTTACTCTAAGTTTTCTAGTTAGCTCGTTCATAGAAGCTTCGGTTTGCAAAAACCAATGGTTTGCCATTTTAAAGTAATATGCTTGATAAATTGTATGTAATGTTCGTATAAACACCTGCAGTTTTCCACCTAAACAATCAATTGCTTGTTTAGAAGGACCTAAAAAATAAGGATTACTACAACCCATCACATGAAAAGAATCAAATTTAATATATGTAGGGCCAGCAGAGGTATACACTAATTCAGGTTTCATTTTTTTTACTAGTCGTTTAATTTTAAATCGAGATAGAAATGACTTCGCTGGTGATTTAAAAACCGCGCACTTATCATCACAAATAAAACCAGATACTTGCATAAATACTTCTTCACTTAAAATAAAAAACCACTTCCCTTGGTCTTCATTTCTGTAAATTTCCTTAATAAAATTCACCGAATTTTGTACTGCCCCACCAACAATATTTGTTGAACAATTAAATATAAAGGTATTTTCCACAATCACACCCAGTCAATGTAAAAATCTGAAAACGAAGACATCCCATTATTTACACGATAAAATAAATAGATAGTAAAAAGAACAAAGAAAAATATTTTCTTAAATAAAAATTGAGATCTTGAGAAACCTAATATGAAAAAAATATAACCAACATCAAAAAACCAAGATACTCTATACAAAATAGGAAAGTTATAGCCTACTGCCCAAGAGGCTAGGTTTAAAAACAAAAAGGCAAGTAACAATCTTTCAACTGCAGAAATCTCATGAATTATTTTCTTTTCCCTAAATATTAACAAATAGAACAAAGATAAATTAAGAATAAGTCGCCAGTAATAGGGGAACTTACTCCCACTGAAGTCTTCATATTCCAATAAATAAGTGTTATAGCGGCTAAGAAATTTTTCTATAATAAAACTTATAAAATCTGTCACACCTAAAAATGATAAGGGTAAAGTTAATAAAAATAAAACAATAATATGCCTTACAAAAAAATCACGTAGTTTGATAACTATAGGAAAGAATAAAATAATCACCCATACATTGTGTAAAAGAGCACCAAAAATAAAATAAAATAATGATTTTATTTTATTATATCGATCGTCACTCTTATTTAGGTAATAAAAAACTGACACGTACAAAAAAAAACAAGCTGTTGCAAATCGAATTTGTATGTAGACACCTTGATAAAAAAGTGCGACTAAGGCAAAAACTATAAAGTAGTGCATTCTATTAAAAGTTTTTGATAACTTATATATCAAAAAAATACTAGTTGATGCGAAGAATATTAATAGTAATTGATAGGACCCACCAATTGCTTTTATAAGCCCTATTAAAAATAATATTCCATACTCAATTCCATAAGCTTTGTCTCTAGCTTCAGCTAACGTCTCCTCGCTTAAACTAGTTAACGGTGGCGTGTTGTTATAGATATTAAGATAACTTAAGTAGTCAGGATCTATATTACCCTTAAAAGCTGTTAAGTAGAAAAGAAACAATAAACCAACCCCTGAAAAGGATATTTTTATTGCAGTGGTTAACTTATCTTTTTTACAAAAAAAGTCCAAAGCAGCAGATACCATAAGGAAAAACAAAGGTATAAAATAAACCACTACATTCTCTCTTTAATCGATATTGCCATATTCAATTTCAACAAAAATAATGACCCATAAATATGAAAAAGTTTCAAAAAAATTAAATTTGTACCGTATGAAATTTCGATTAGTAATATTTAGTTGAACTATCACATTAATTGACGCGTAATTAGAAAGAGTTTATATTACCACTAAACGCTTGCCATTACTTAGAATTTTCGATACAAAAATTTAAATACTCTTTAGCGATTTTGCTCGAGTCTAACTCACTACTAATTTTTGATGAATTACTTGATAGTTTAAGCCTTAAATCATATGAGGACATTAACTGTAGTAGTCGCTCAGCGAACAGCTCATTGTCTTTCTCGGGAACTAAAAAACCATTATAACTTGAACTTATTAGTTCACTTGGCCCTGTAACACAGTCGAAACTAACACAAGGAAGACCGCAGGACATAGCTTCAGCTAATGCATTTGGGAAGCCTTCGTACTTAGAAGTAAAAGCGAAAATTTGTGAAGTATTATAAAAATCTTCTATTTTTTTACATTCACCTTTAAAGATTACTTCATTTGATAAACCAAGCAATTTCGTATATTCCAATAACTCTTTACGTAATGGCCCATCACCAACAATAACAAGCTTCCAACCTTTTTGTCTATCTACAACCAAATTAAAAATATCTATTAATCTTCTATGATCTTTTTGATCTACTAAACGACCTACATTAAGAATATACTTCTCTCTTGTGTCAGAATAATTAATACTCTCTAACTTTTGTATCGGGTTTGGAATCACCTTTATTTTAGCGTTATATCCATTGTATTCAAGAAAATTTTTAAACGTTTTTGATTGAACAATTATTCCAGTAGAAAAAGAGTAGAAAAACTTTCTAATCCATTCAAAAAATATACTTTTATTTAAATTTGGGCTATTTCTTTCCGAAACAAAAACTCTATTACTTTTAAATAATAATGACAGTATAATAAAAAAATTAACATGACTCAAAAAACCAAGGATAAAATCAGGGGAGATTCTGCTGACTTCTCTTCGAAATAAAAGCATAGATTTAACTATCATATATAACTTTAATAGTCTATTATTTTTTTTTGCCTTAAAGCCAATCCGGTGTACAAATATATTTTTTTCTAACTGATAAACATCAGGAAGATTAGTTAAAATAAAAAGATGTACTTCATAGCCATTCATTTTACTCCACTCATTAGCTAGGACAGAGATTACCCTTTCAGCCCCACCTGAACTCAATGATGGAATAACCAACGCTATTTTTTTCATAAATCACCATTAATAACAAATAAAAATATAGTAAGTCTATAATTTTTATTTTTTGAAATTATACTTTTTATTAAAAACAAAGAACTGTGCATATGTAATTAAACTATTTTTAATATATTCAATCCTACTTTCTTCAAGAGGTTCCGATTCAAATTTTATATCATACATATCGATAAAGTCTGATAACGAAGCAACCCAAATAAGGTACTCATCTATAATTGTAGCCTTTCCTAATCTATTCTTATTTTTTTTCAAGAGTGTTTTAAGCGAGCTCATATTAAAAACATTCATGTTCTTAATATTTCTAGATAGCACTTTACTTTTAATATCATCATAAAGTTCATTACGTATCCATATTCCATAGTCATGATGTTCTTTATCTAAATCATCAGGAGCTTCTTCAAGTTCAGATAAATATTTAACACCAGTCCTTGCCCAAGGGACTTCAAGCAGCTCTGGCTTTGTCAAATTCAATATATTGAGATATAATTTATCATTCCTTAACGTGGGATCTATTGACCAAATTAATTCATAAATACTTTGGGATGTAAAAACTTGATAAACAGGTACACTTTCATTTATATAAGCCATGCATTGATTCAATTGCTTCCTCATATAGTGAATTTGTTTTTCTAACTCACAATATTGGTACTCTTTATCTCTAGGATAAATACTTCTATATCGCTCAATTTCAGAGAAGGCTAATTTTTTATGTTGATCAAAAAGCTTTCTTTTCAATAAATTAAACTTATTCCTTGGTCTAGAATGAAATGATTGAAGTTCTAATACCTTTTTTCCTGAATATTCCCCCCTCCCAATACTATCACCAAAACTACCTGCTAGTATAATATCAACGTCATGAAAACTTCTAATCTTAGGCATTGCGTGTAAGTGAAGAGGTGAATATATTGCTCCCTTCTGTGCGCAGATCTTCATATTAGTTAATAGGTCATCTGGCTTCATTTCAAAGTGCTTCCATTCCCAAGCAAATAATTTTGCAATCCTTTCTGCATAAACTACATCCCTGGAGTTTTTTTTCCCCCAAGTCAATGCTGTTACATTTACTCCTTGAAACTCTTCATCTATTAACGTTTTTAAAACAGCGGCTACGATTCTGCTATCCATTCCTCCAGATAATAAAATGCCAACTCTTTGATTATTTACCAGTTTATTTCTTATTTCCTCTTTAAGTTTTTCATAAAATGAACGTGCAAAATCTCTCTCATTAATATTAAGCTCAGAATGCTTAGGTAAGTCATTATTGTATATCCATGAACTTTCATCTTCAGATAGTTCAGCCATCCAAGGTGATATTTTTATAATACAAAATACGGACGCTGTAGCCTGCCTCAGATAAAATATTAGCATAGTTACAACAAACTCTTTCAGCTCCACCTAAACCAAGAGAATCAATAACTAAATCAATTTCATAATTACTGCTCATTATAATCTTCTCCACAGACTACCCATCCATTTACCATAATAAGGTGAACTAAATAGCTTTCTAATTTAGCCATGAGTAAAACCTTCAATAGTGTAGTGAAAAGCTTTTTGCTTTTGTAACTTTGTAACCTTCCGACACAAAGCAAATTATCTTGTTTTTCCACTTGGGTTAAATCATGCGTTTTTGCGTAGTCTTCAACATGCTTTGCGACTGGGTTGTAAATCACGCTGGTTTTATCGGCCAAATGTGGAAATACCGAAACTAGATCGTCGTGCATCGCTTGGCACTGATTAATTATATGATCACATTTAGCATAAAAATGGTTGATCAGGGGCCTAACAATATAACGAAGCCAAAGCCCTCTTGGCTCCGCTGTGCTTTTTGAAAAAGTATTAATATTTCGAGCAATAATTTTTGTTTTAAAGCGAAATATACTGCGTAACATGACCATAATCACCGCCAACACATAATTAAACACCAATAGCTTTTCGGGTTTGTTATTACGTATATAACGCAATAAAGGCAACGGCGCGTTACGCGCCTGACTTACACCAAGCACGACTAGGTTTACCTTTTGGCTAACGCGCCCTAGATACGCCGCATCATTAATGTTTAATACCAACAAATCAACCTGCCAACCTGCCAACCTGCCAACCATTATCCACCAAACCATTGGCAACGTTAACACACACACCCTCAGCACCACCGCCGGCGAGAGAGCTGATCAGTAGGGTTATTTTTTTACTTTTAGAACCTAAATACATAAATTAATACTTCTTCTATTTAGCTGGATCGCCCTGCCAAAGATTACCAACCCACAAATCATATGCAACTGAAGTAAAAGCTGAGCTACCTGTTCCTGGTGCAAATGTAAGCTCACCAAAATAAATATCACCTGATATATTATAGAAATCAACTCGCACATAGGTAAACTGATCAGCCAACAACTTCGCACTCTCAAGCATTTTATTATAATTTTCAGGAGGCTTTATTGTACTATATACAGAGGGCACAAATGAAGAAAAAGGCAACCAATTCAGGCGTTCATCGAAAAAAGAACGACTATGATTTGAAGTTCTATCAAAGTCAACATGTAATAACACTTTAAAACTGCCATCGTCTTGTTTAAAAACATGAAATTTATAATCTTTGAGATCCTTTTCGCCTTCTTCTGGATAGATGCGTTTTTCAACTAAAACTTGTGGTTTTATATCACTATACCAAGGCTCATTTTGATATTTTCCAAAATCAATGGTTAACTGGTGATTAACATCATCGCATGCTGCTTTGAGTTCATATTCAGTCATATCTGTCGTTAGCAAATACACAGGCCCAGAGTTATGATTCGCTTTTAGTAAACAGTCACCGTGTTCAGTTAACAATGCCTGTATTTGCTCCAGTGTGATACAGCTGCCTGTATATAAGTTAGGAATAATATATTGTTCACCAATCTTAGAAGCGACATATTCCTTCGCAGCTATTTTGTCCGCACAGAGACTAAACAACGGATGATTCGCATTTCTTTTACGATAGTTTACTTTTTCGTTATACGTTTTTGGGTTTTTGAAGTTAGGAATATATCTATTTTTATAAACAAACCGCAGCCAAAAGTGAACCTTACGAATAAATATTATTTCTTTTAATAATTTTTTCATTTTTCACCAATAATAATTTTTTTACATTTGAAATGTCATCAACAAATCTCAAAAATAGCATCTCATCACAATGCATGTTTATAAAATGTTAACTTTATGAAATTAAATTTTTAAGCATAAAAACCAAAGTAACTTTTTTCAGATTTGAGATAAAAAAAGGCTCTCAAAACCTACGAAAAATAACTTTTAGATCAACAGTTAACTTAATAACTACATAAACGAAGATAAGCAAAGAATACAAAGCTAAGTTTTCGTGTGGTGCTCTTCCTTTGAAAAATCAGATTTAGGTATCAGCCTTCGTTAACTGGCAAGATGTTACTTAATCATCTTCTCCCCTTAATTCTTTGTGTTTTAGGTAAAAACAAAACTGAAATATAGCCATTGTTAACCTAGCACCAATCAAAACGATTATAGCTCCCCAAATGCCCCAAAGCGGGATAATGATAAGTGCGATCCCAAAAAAAATTAGCGAGGTATAGAGTGCAATATTTTTAACAAGTCTATCTTTTCCAATAAGCATTAAAAAGTTAGTTCCATAGGTCCTGCTTGTAAAGAGCAGAAAAATGCAAATTGCCAACGATTGGATATATAACGATACTTCGATGTTGTCTGCGCTAAATAATAATTTCGTAATCCAATCCGCCATTATAAAAGTGACGAAAGTTAGCGCCAAACCTGATGTCATCATAATTTTTTGAAAAATTATATGTTTTTTTAAATTGCGCGACAGGTAAGGCAAAAACGTATTTGATAAAATATAGGCAAACGAAATTACAGCATCAATAATTTTTGTCGCAGCTGAATATAAACCTACTATATTGTTGTTAGTAAATAAACCTAGCAAGAAAACAGCTGAGTTGTTATAAAGATTAGGCAATAGTTGACTTACAAATGCATGTTGACCTTTTTGATAAGTAAATTTTAACTCTTGAACTTTGGGCCTAATAAATTGCACTTTGAATTGTTTTTTTATTAATATGATTGCGATGAAAAGCGTTATAAATGCAGAAGTTGCATTGAGCAAAGGAACTAGTATAAAGTCACCTTTTTGTTTAACAAATACAAACAAACTAATAAGAAACATGATGTTAGTACCTAAGCTTAAAAAAGTGATGTACTTCATCCTTTCCATTCCGTGAAAAAACCAGACAGGAAATAGGCTCTGAAAAACAACAAACATCATAGCAAATAGATATAAATGCAAATACTGATTAAACTTATCAAAAAGCATCACTATTAAACTAAATACAACAATACTAAAAACTGCCAACAAAAATGAAGCTGTTAAAGTTACTGAATATATTTGGCTTAGTTTAACTTTATTATCTCTATTGCGTGCTATTTCTCTAGTTGCTGTAATACCAAAGCCAAACTGAATTACAGCGCCAAAATATAAGGCTAATGACAAAGCAAAATTAACTAGTCCAAAATTGTCCAAACCAATAGTTCGCACTAAATAGGGCAACGTGATCAATGGGATCAAGAATTGAAAACCACGTAAAACTATAAGCGAAAAGAAGTTACCGACCAGTCTGCGCTTATCATCTGTATTAATAAATTTACTTATCACCTAACCAATCCCAAACATACAAATTAACTCAATCCTTAAATATATTAATACATGCTGCATGGATTGAATAATAACAATTCATACTTAAGCAAAGAACATTATAATAATTTTAATTTGCAGACGCGGGATAAACCCGCTGCTACGTGTACGCGGCGTAAAGCCCCGCCTACAAAATGTTTTACCACCGAGGGCACCGAGTCGCTTTGCTACACTGAGAAACCATTCGCGGCTAAAGCCGGCTCCTACGTTTTAAGACATAGGTGCTAGATTTTAGGATCAAGTCTCTTTCCTAATACCTTTAATCTAGTACCTTTAATCTAGTACCTTTAATCTAGTACCTTTAGTCTTCGAGGCCTCTGTGGTGAACCTTCCTCTTTTTCGGGCTAAAGCCCGACCTACATAAACCATTTACACAAAAATAAGTGCGCTAGGGTAAACGAGAAGAGATTAACGTATGCTTTACAAAATCTCTTAACGCAATGTCTAACAAACCATTTTTACTATAATAAGCGCGGGATAAACCCGAGCCTACATTTGAAACCAAAGGTTCTAGGTTTTAGGTCCTAGGTCCTAGGTCCTAGGTCCTAGGTCCTAGGTCCTAGGTCCTAGGTCCTAGGTCCTAGGTTTTAGGTCCTAGGTCCTAGGTTTTAGGTCCTAGGTCCTAGGTTTTAGGTCCTAGGTCCTAGAGACTAAATAACTTAAACCTTTCGCGGCTAAAGCCGTCTCCTACGTTTTAATACATAGGCTCTAGGTTTTAGGTCCTAGCTCCTAGTCTCTTCCCTAGAACCTAGTACCTTTCCCTTTCGCGGCTAAAGCTGTCTCCTACGTTTTAATACATAGGCTCTAGGTTTTAGGTCCTAGCTCCTAGTCTCTTCCCTAGAACCTAGTACCTTTCCCTTACTTATCTGACTTATACTCGTAGTTGTAGTAACCGTAATAACCGTAGGCGTTGCTGGCCTTTTTAACTACACCATTAAATACTACGCCTTTTACGTCAGTACCGTTTTGTTCAAAGCGATTACGGGTCAGTTCTATTTCTTTAAGATGGTTTTGGCCAAAGCGGGTTACTAATAACGTAGTACCAGTGTGAGCACTTACAATTGCAGGATCTGTTACTGCAAGAATTGGTGGCGTATCTACAATTACTATATCGTATGCTGCGCTTACTTCTTCCACTAGCTTGCTAAAGTTACTGTGCATTAATAGCTCTGATGGATTTGGGGGTATTTGCCCGCGGGTAATCACGTTCAACCCTTCAACCTGAGTTGATTTAGTGATTTGCTCAAGGTTTAAACGCCCTGATAGGTAATCACTCAAGCCGTCATCCCACTTTAAGCCGAACTGGGTTTGTAGGTAACCTTTACGCATATCGGCATCGATGATCAGTACTTTTTTACCACTTTGTGCCAATACAGCCGCTAAGTTAACCGATACAAATGACTTACCTACACCTGGGCTTGGGCCCGATATAGCAATAATATTATTTTTAGCTTCCATCATCGCAAAGTGTAAGCTAGTACGTAAGCTACGCAGCGCCTCTATTGATAGATCAGCAGGGTTATCAACAGCAAGTAATGACTTTTCATTTACTTCTTTATGCTTCCTTTTTCGTGCTTTAGCAAAACCAGTGAGTTTATCTTGGTGCTCAGAGTAAGGTACACTTGCGTAAACAGGCAGGCCTATAGCCTCAATATCATTGGGGTCTTCAATTCCCTTATGCATCGCTTTTTGTATTAGTACAATCGCGACACTCAGCATCCCCCCTAACATCGTGGCCATAACCACTATTAATGCTTTTTTGGGCTTAACTGGTTTTGAGGTATTTACCTCAGCGTAATCAATAATACGTACATTTCCTACAGTTCCTGCACGTACTATATCTAGCTCTTGAGTTTTAGCGAGTAACATTGTGTAAATTTCGTTACTTACTTCAACATCGCGCTTTAAACGTAGTAGCTCTTGTTGAGTTTCTGGTAGGTTGCCTACTTCACCTACTAGCTCTTGCTTTTGGTTTTCAACTGCTTCTATTTGCTCAAGCATACCTTGATAGGTTGGGTGGTCTTTTTTAAATTTACGACCCAGCTCTAATCGTTTTAGGTTTAGCTCTTGTAGTTTTGTTTCAAGCTCAACAACTTGTTCAAGAACGCCTTGTGTTTCTAGCGTTATATTTATTGATTGACGCTTTATTTGGTAGTCGTTAAAGCGTTGCTCTGCGTACTCTAATTGCTTTTTAATTTCTGGTAGTTGAACTTCTAAAAACTCAAGCGACTTTTGTGCCTCGGCACTATTACGCTCTACATTACGGCGTACGTAAATAGCAGCAACTTTATCAAGCACCTTTTCAGCGTAATTAGGTTTCGTATTTTGCAGGCTTAAATTAATAATTCCTGAGTCTTTACCTTTTTCACTCGCGCCAATAGCACTTTGCAAGTTTAAAATAGTATTTAAACGATCTTTGCGAGCTAAAATAAATTCAGTGCCAGCACGCGCATTCAAACTGCGAATAGTTAAATTAAACTTACTATTAGTAAGTTCTTGGCCAACTTTACCCGTTAAAACTTCTTCGTTATCACCATTAATTAAAGCAATACTGTTATTTTCCTGTGCAACCAGAGTAAAACCTTGGCCAATCGCTGAGCGCGGTACATCAAACCTAAATACATCGATGCTTTCACCGCCCCAAGCATAACTTTTTGCACCTAGGCTTGGCTTTGCAAGTTCACCTTCATTCATAGGGGTAAACTTACGAAATGCACGACTACCAATAAACGGAAACAATTTGGGCTCTGCAGTTATATCAAGCTTTAATGTATCAACCGCTTCACCTATAACTGAACGAGATTTAAGTAGCTCTATTTCGGTTACTGCAGCTGATGTACTTTCGAACATGCCGGCCATATCGTCGAAACCAGGAACTGATGCGCCGCCGTCTTCAACTTGTATCATGGCTGTTGCTTGGTAAACAGGGGTGCTTAATACTGCATAAACAACACCTGCAAACATAAATAACGCGGTTACGGCGACTATAAAATATTTGCGATCGAGCAATGCACCTAGTAGCGCCAGTAAATCAATTTCTTGCGTGGCCTGTGTGTTGTTATTACTTTTATTATTAGGCTGGGTATTCATTAAATTAGCCATTCCTTATAAATACTTTTGCCAAGCGCTACAGGCGCTATCGATTAATGTGTAAACATGCTCAAAGGCCTCTTGGCTTTGGCGGTAAGGGTCGGGTATTTCTTTATCGCCAATCCACTTACCTAGCAAAAAGGTTTTGCCGCGGGCTTCAGGGTAGCGGGTGCATAAGTCGCTTAGGTGGCGTTGCTCCATCACTAAAATCACGCTATTTTGCGCAACTAAACTTGTGCTAATTTGCCTACCTTGATGCTCACTCATGTCAATACCATTAACGGTAGCAATTTGCTGCGCAACTGCGTCAGCAGGTTTGCCTTCAAGGGCGGTTAAACCCGCCGACGATACCGCTACGTTTTTACCTACTAATTTATTTTTTAATACGTATTCAGCCGTAGGGCTGCGGCAAATATTGCCCGCACACACCACTAATACAGAATCAAACATCTTTTATTAACCCTTAATTAGTGTTAGCTACGTCGTTAACTGCATCAACTGTAGAAATTGATGGTAATAGTAAACTAATTACACGGTTCCAACGAGCAAGCGGTGCAGAGGTTACATACACAATATCGTGTGGTTGCAATTCAAATTGCTCGGCTAATACTAGCGCTGCTACATTTTTTGCATGCAACTGATACACATCGGCAATCACGCCGTCAGTTTCAAGGTTGCGTTTACGCAGTACAAATACGCCATTAGCATCGGCTGTATTTTCGTTTAAACCACCAGCATCACTAAGTGCTTGCGCCAAGTTTAAACCATAACGATTAACCCCCACTGTACCTGCGCGTTTAACATCACCTAATACAAACACTTTTTGTAAATCGTTGCGATTTACGTGCACTATATCACCGTGTTGTAGTAAACGATTTTGCGAAATATCACCATGGGCATAAAAATCATCAAGTTTAATAATTTCGGTTTTATCACCACGGGTAAAAGTAACGGTACGCCAATCAGCCGCCGCGGTTAAACCACCGGCTTGGTTTAAGGCATCAATCAATGTAAGTGGAGTTTCAGTTACAGGGTACACACCTGGTTTGGTAACCTCACCTGTTACGTATGCTTTTTGGCTTCTAAAACCAACCACTTTGATATCAACTTGCGGGTCTTCAATCACCCGGCTTAAACGCTTCACTAATTCTTTATGTACTTCGTCTACTGTTTTACCTGCAGCGGGTATATTTGGTGCGTAGGCGAAAGTAATGGTGCCATCAGCTTGCACTCGAAAACCATCAAATTCTGCGGTACGTTGCACTGCAGCAGGAATTGTTAGCTCAGGGTGGTCCCAAACGCCTATTGTTAATACATCGCCTACACCTAGTTTATATTCGTAGTTACTTACGTTCAGACCATCGGTGTTTGAAATTGGTTTGGCTGCTGTACGCGCTTGATTTTGTTTATTTATTAGTTGCGAATCAATTAGTTGAATGTTTACTTTTTCGAGATCTTGTTCGAGGTTTTGTGTTTGCTCGCTTGAGTCTATACCTTCAAAGTGGCTGCCTGGTACTATTGTACAGCCGGTCATGCTTATTATTGCGAGTATTGATGCGAGTGATTTACAGCTTAACGCCATTGTAGAATCCCAAAAATTATAAAAATTATTTTAAATATTGCACTACTCACCAACCTTGGTGGGTACTTGTATTTTTAGCCGGCTAATTAAAGCATGTGCATTATTGTGAAGCAACATCCCTTGCTTTGTAATAAATTTGTAACCAAGCTTTTATTAACACTGACATTATATCAGCATTTTCATAAGGTCTTTATGAATAAATTC